>NZ_JAJAEF010000021.1:0-76844 GCF_020447145.1 Shewanella sp. SR1
GCTAAAAGCTAAAAGCTAAAAGCTAAAAGCTAAAAGCTAAAAGCTAAAAGCTAAAAGCTAAAAGCTAAAAGCTAAAAGCTAAAAGCTAAAAGCTAAAAGCTAAAAGCTAAATAGTAAGACTAGCGCACTCTGTGATAGCAACGTTCGGGGCGACCGATGGAACCATAACTCTGATCCGCCGCTAACTCGTTACATTCCAACAAAAACTCTAAATAACGCCGCGCGGTAGAACGGCTAACGCCTAGCTTTTCACCCACCATTTGCGCCGTGAGTTTATCTTGCGGCTTAGCATCAAACACTTCACGGATTTTCTGTAGGGTCAATTGATCGACCCCCTTTGGCAAACGAGCAGCAGCCTTGGTCGTCCCTGTCGGCACTTCCATAAAGGCATCGACCACGGATTGAGTCAGCTCTTCTGTGGCAGAAAGTTTAAGCTGGCGGCTCTCAAATCGACTCAAAGCTTGGTCTAACCGGCTCAAGAGTACAGGTTTCACCAAAAAATCGAACACCCCCAGCTGCATGGCTTTTTCTAAAATCTGCACTTCCTTGGCCGCAGTGAGCAATACCACTTCGCTGCGGATCCCTTGGCTGCGTAATTCTGCCAGTAAATTCAAACCATTACCGTCGGGTAAATACACGTCTAGCAGTAAGAGGTCAGGCGTGATGGCGCCCAATAAAGATCGCGCCGTACTGATATCGCTAGCCATGCCAATCACTTTATAACGATTAGTCGAAAACAAATATTGCGCAACCAAATGGGCGACTTCGACTTCATCCTCGACGATGATCACTGTATGCATTAAACAATACCTACTTCAGGCAGAAGTTCAGGAAACAAATACGGTGCGGTTAACTCAGCAACACGCGCAACTTGGTCCGCAACAATCATGACGGTATGCATTAAACGGTACCTACTTCAGGTAAAGGTTTAGTGGGAATATACACAGAAAAACGCGCGCCACCTAAATCTGAGTCGGCAAACTCTAAGCTGCCATGGCAGGCACACAGGTAAGTATTGACGATATACATGCCCACACCGTGCTGCGCCCCTTGCTTAGAGCTGTAATCTGGATCGAATATCGTGCTGTACTCGGTTTTAGATATCCCATCGCCACTGTCTTCCACATCAAAAATCAGGTTAGAGGCGGTTTCATCTAAAGTTACGACCACGCGGCGGGGCTTATGATTGTTCGCCCTGTGCACGGCCTCAATGGCATTATCGATAAGGTTGCCCATAATCGACACCATCCGCTCAAGCATAATGGCGTCTTGCACATCGCTAAGTTGACTATCTGGGCTGATTTGAAACTCAATATTCAGCTCTTTCGCCTTGTGGTACTTACCCAAGAGTAATCCGGCTATCGTCGGCTCATGGATTTGCGACAGTAATAAATGGATTTGAGCCTGCCAACCTTGGCTTTCTTGGCCGATAAATTCGACCGCTTTGTCGTAGGCTTTGAGTTGCAACAAGGCGCCTAGAGTATGCAGTTTATTCGAGTAATCATGGGTTTGCACTCTGAGCATTTCGGCAAACTCTTGCACTTTTGCCAGTTGTTGGCTCAAGCGCTCAATTTCATCGGCTGGGCGCATCGTCAGCAGCAAGCCATCATTTTGATCCCGCACCTGAAACGGCACCCGCGACATCACCAGCCATTGCTCATTGGCAAATAACTCGAATCCCCTGATGGTTTTGTTTTGATTCGTCAGTAGAAAATCGGCGTGCTGCGGCAATAAATCACTCAACATTAGATCATTAGGTTGGCAGGTCGGAGATAAGGCTAAGATCTCCCGCGCCCTTTGATTCAACTTGCGGATACGACCATCGGCATCCAATGCCACCACACCCATTCGCACTGTGTTAAGAATCGCGTCCTGCTCGACAAATAAACGGCCAATTTCAGCAGGTTGCAAGCCGAACAACATCTCCCGTACTTGCCGCCCCATCCAAAAAGCCACCAGCACGCCCATCAATAACACCCCTAGGACTGTCATGATGATTTCAGGAATACGTTTATCGATTAACGCGCCCACGGACTGGCTCAAAAAGCCCACGGAAACCAAGCCGATAATTTGGCCTTGCTCGTCAAGCACTGGCACTTTACCGCGAATAGAGCGACCTAAACTGCCCTGCGCCTCGGAGATATAAGACTCCCCTTCTAATGCCGCTTGACTATCACCGCCCTCCATCTTCTTGCCAATTTTATCTGAATCTGGGTGCACGATACGGTATTTATGGGTATCGCCCACCACGATAAAATCGGCCTTAGACGCTAGACGGATCCCTTCTATCGCGGCCAGTAATTGGGGGCTCGAATGCCCCGTTTGCAAAGCAGTAATCACATCGGTCCGTGTCGCGACCGCATGGGCCAGCCCTAATGCCTTAGCGCCCGATTGCTCAGTAATACTGCGACTCAAAATTTGATAGCTGATGCCGCCAAATAAGGCGCACAGCAACAAACTCAGGCAAGTCACCCCACTGATTAACCACGTTTCTAAGCGCTTAGGGCGTCTCATTAGCTTACCTTTACATTAAGAGGCTTTCGCCAATTTATCACTACGATGACTACGAATAAAACCGATCAATGGCACAGCCAGCATCGCAATTGCCACAATCAAGATAGTCAGTGTTAGCGGGCGTTCCCACAGGAAGCTCAAAGAACCATCGGAGGCGATCATAGCACGGCGGAAGTTACGCTCAATCATATCCCCAAGGATGAAGCCCAGTAGCAGCGGCGCCATTGGGAATGCCAGCAAACGTAGCACCACAGCGACAATCGCAAAACCTATCATCAAGAACAGATCGAAGGTATTAAATGAGACTAAATACACCCCAATCAAACTGAAGAACAAAATCATCACAGTCAGAATCGACTTAGGCAAAGCCAGCACTTTGGCAAAATAAGGGATCAGCGGTAAATTCAGTACCAGCAGAATAATATTGCCGAAATACATAGAGATAATCACAGACCAAAACACGTCTGGACGCTCTTGCATCAACATAGGGCCAGGTTGAATACCATAAGCGATCAATGCACCGAGCATGATTGCTGTGGTACCCGACCCCGGAATACCCAAAGTTAATAAGGGGACAAATGAGCCAGTACAGGCCGCATTGTTAGCCGACTCAGGCGCCGCAACACCGCGAATCGAGCCCTTACCGAACTCATCGCGTTTCGCGCCGCGGGATAAATTACGCTCAGTGCCGTAGGCCATAAAGCTGGCAATCGTTGCGCCTGCGCCCGGTAATACCCCAATCAAAAAACCGAAAATCGAAGAGCGACCAATCACAGGCGCTATCTCTTTCACTTCCTCTTTGGTTAAGCGAGTGCTACCAATAGGCTGCGCTGAAAAGTTGATGTTTTCTGTCGACTTCGGCGGCTTAATCACATTCATTAACGCTTCCGACAGGGCAAAAGTTGCCATAGCGATTAACAGAAAACTGATGCCATCGAGTAAATCTGGCTGACCGAAGGTGAAGCGTTCCATCCCCGAGAAAGGATCGATCCCCACTGACGAGAGCAACAAACCTAAGTGAGTCATCATCATGGCCTTGAGGAAATCGCCACGATTCGAAAACGCTGCAATGGCCGTCAAACCGAGGAACATCAAGACCACATAATCGCCCGATTGAAAGCTCAGTGATACTTGCGCTAATAATGGCGCCGCGACCATCAACATAATGGCGCCGATAGTGCCGCCGGTAAACGAAGCATAGGCCGCAATCGCTAATGCTTTGCCCGCCATGCCTTTTTGCGCCATCGGATAACCATCGAATGACGTCGCAACCGTTCCTGCCACGCCCGGGGCGTTGATCAGAATTGATGAAGTCGACCCACCAAAAATAGCGCCGTAGTACACGCCCGCCATTAAGATCATCCCTGAACTGGGGCCAATACTGTAAGTCACAGGGATCATCAGAGCGATCGCTGTGATCGGCCCTAATCCCGGCAGCATACCGATCACTGTGCCGACCAAGCAGCCTAAGACCACATACATGAGGTTTTGCAATTCAAACGCGGTCGATAGACCAATAAACATTGCATCGAACATAGTTAACTCCAAAGAGAACCTGAGGCCAAGTAGATACCTAAGACTTGCGTCATCAACACCCAGAACACCAACACCACGGGCACAGAGGCGAGCAGCAAAATCTTAAAGCGGCGCTCTCCCATCAACCAAAATCCAGCGACCAAAAACAATAAGGTAGCGACAACAAACCCCAACGGTTCGAGTCCGGCGGCATACAAGACCATCAGCACAATCAGCGCCGCGGTTTGTTGTAAGGCGGCTTTAGTCAGCAGCGCCCCCCGCTGTTGAACCGTGTTTCCTTTTAGCAAGACGGCAACCAGAGAGAACAGACTAAACATCAGCCCCATGGCAGCATAAATCTTCGGCATAGTGGAAGACGTCACGACTTCAAATTCTTCAAACGGCAATAAGGGAATTTGCCATGCCAGCACGCCATATCCGGTAAACACGGCGACAAATAGCAAGGAACCAATCAGATCACGATTCAACATCTGTCACTCCTTACTTAATAAAGCCCAGTTGCAACATAGTGGCTTTAAGCTGTCGCTCCTGTGCTTCCAATGACTTAATGAATTCGGCTTGGGGTTCAAACAGATTGATCCAACCATTACGTGCACGCACTTGTTCCCATTCAGGCGTCTTAATCAGCGCCGCAAACTTGGCCACATACTCATCAACTTTGGCTTTAGGCGTATCGGGTGCCGCGAAAAAGCCGCGCCAGTTAGTAAACGTCATGTCATAACCGAGGGATTTAATCGTCGGAACCTCTGGATGCTCGGCAACGATTTCTGGCGCCGTCATCGCAAGGATCCGACCTTGACCACTGCCCGCAATTTCTAAAGCTTCACTGAATCCCGTCGACAATAAATCGACTTCGCCCGAAAGTAAGCCAGCCTTAGCTTGACCACCCGCATCGTAGGGAACATAACGTAAACGACCGCCATCTAAGCCCGCCGCCGCAATCGCTTGCGCCGCAACTAAGTGATCCATACTGCCGCGCGCCGAGCCGCCAGCGATATTGAATCTTTGTGGATCCGCCTTAAAGGCCGCCAACACATCGTCCCAGTTTTTCAACGGTGAATCGTTACGAACCACAAAGGCACCGTAATCGGCGACTATGCCTGCAACCGGCGTTAAATCACGATAACTAAACGGGATTTGCCCAGAAAGTGCACGAAGCACAATCGGAGTCGAGTTAACCAGTAAAATATCGCCCTGTTTGTTTTTCGATTTGATCATAGAGGCAATCGCACGACCGCCACCGCCACCCGAGAGGTTCTCAAAAGAGGCATTACCATCGATTTTCGACTTCACTAAAGCTTCACCGACACCGCGCGCTGTGGTATCCCAACCACCGCCTGGACCGCCAGGAATGATAAAGTGGATATCAGCACTCGCCATGCCAGAGGCACCAAGTAACAGCGCACTCATGACTAAAGATTTCATTTTCAACATGATTCATTACTCCTAAAACACGTATTGCAAACGGGCAGCGAAGGCATCGCCCACATCTTCATTGCCGACTAAGGCAATCGTGCCTGCGCCATCGACGGAAGAATGGATGTAGTTAGCCATCACTTTGATTTTTGGATTGAAGTAGTAAGACACGCCTAAGGTGTAGGTCTGAGCTTTAGTGCCTTGGAAGTCGGAGCTCGCATCCACGCTAGAAAAACGTGCCGCCAATTCCCATGCATCGGTTACGCCCTTAGGCTGAGAAAACACCGCGCTGCCCTTGGAATAGCTGCGCTGTTCGCCCGTTAAGAAATAACTCGCCTGCAGGTAATACGCCTGATAACGCTCACCATCGAGCACTGACTGAGGATCTTGGGTGTTTAAACTGCGCTGAGCGTATTCGCCTTGTAGTAACAAAGCCTTATGTTGAAATGCCAGTTCTAAACCCGCTTGGTTTAGATTATCAATCGCTGCGGTTTCACCACCGGCGACATAGTTAATCAGGCGAGTATTAGTCTCGCGCAGTTCGCCGCGGGCAAAGCTGGCAGACAAGTCATCGCCGCCCATTTGACGTGCTGAGTACCACAAGCCCGCATGTAACACTTGGCCCGGTTCTTTGGCCTGTGACCAAGTCACTCGCGAGCTCAGGGCATAGTTCAAATCATCGGTTTCATCTTTGCCATCGCTACCAAAGGCATCGTTTTTATAAACACCCAAGGCGTAACGTAAACCTGTGCTGGGGAAATATTGATATGCAGAAACACCCCAGCGGAAGTACGGTGACATAGTATCGGCGAGGCTAGAACGTTCGATCAGCGCAATGTGATTACTGCTGGTGAGCGCATCGAGGCTGATATCCTCACGCAACTTACCAAATTGCAGTTTAGGGCCATTCTCAAAACCCGAATAACGCATCCGAGCCATGACGATTTCAGCGGTATTTTCAGCAAATTCAAGCAGTAGCTTGTAATCCCAATCCTGTAATTCGCCTTCAACAAAGGTACGGACTCGGCGAGGGAAAATATCCTGCGCGCTACTGCCGTTATGTTCGGCGTTATAGGCACCATTGAAGAGGTTGTAATCGAGCTGAATGCGACCACCTATCTCAAAAGCTGGCGCGCTAGGCTTAGATGATGAAGTCGCAGTGGCATTCGCTGCCTGCTGTTGTTTTAGCTGGTTAACTTCTTGAGTCAATTGGGTGAGTTGTGCTTGAAGCTCTTGTGGCGTTAAGTCTTGCGCATTCGCAAAACCTGTAAAAGCCACAGCGGTTGCCGCGGCAAGTAAGGTCAATCTAGGCATCAATGCCTCCTGTATTGCAGTCTGCCATTCCCTGTGGGAATGCCTGTGTTATTAGAATTGTGTCAGGTCTGTGACGGACTACTTCCTCGCCCAGAGGATGAAATGTATCGTTAACATTTCGTTAAAGATATTTAACGCACTTAATCTTCATTAAGGGACTTAAGGTGACTAAAAATCATAAAGTTCATGAACAAAATGAACTTAACTCAAGGGAAACGGCTTGAAGTGCACAAAACGGGTAAGAATGAGAGATAACTCAATGAAAATATGACAGGAATATTAGCGAACGCTGAATGTTAACAAATGAGTGAAATAGCAGAAAAATAGGACGAATTTGCCCTTATAACGTTAAATTAAGCATAGAAGCCATCAATAAAAGCAAAGCGCCATTAAGCGCTTCTGAGGGAACTAGCATCAATACTTGAAGGGATATTGAGTAGGATATTGGGCGATAAGCATTAGCAACGATGAGCAAATAACTGTGGTCGAACAAAAAACACCAAATGCTCGACCCAACGATGCGAGCACCTATTTATTCGAGCTAATTGATTCAAGCTAATAAATTCAAGCTAATTGATTCAAGCTAATAAATTCGAGCTTATCGCTTAGCAATCAGAGCTTATTGCCTGCATTCTCGCTGGTGGGAGCGGTGCCATTATCACCCTGCGCCATCTGTGCATGGCCTTGTTCCATTTGCTGTAAATCTTCCATCGCAGAATCCTGCGATAAAGCCAGCGGATCCGGATCTGCGGATAACGCCGCCGTATTGTCGGCATTCGCGGTATCTGGGGCAGTCATTTGTTCTGTGAGTAATGGATTGAAACCCTTTTCAACATCCAGCTCCTGAGTCACGGGAGACACTTCAGTATTGAGCGGGCTATCACTCACATTCGGTAACCACTCACGCAATTGCTCGGGTCCAAAACTAAAGCCCAAGGCGATGACGACAGTTGCCGCAGCAACATACAACCAAGGGCGAATCGCCCGATTATCGCCTCTTAATGAACCGCTCTCACTGGCATATAGGTGCGCATCCGAGCGTTGAGCCGCTGGGGCGATCGCTTTTAGCATATCAGGCAAGGCATCAAGCTCAGGGCCTTTAATGCGCTGACCAATAAACTGGCCGCCTTCGTAAATCTCCATCTGATGGCTAGCAACTTCACCGTCAACCACTCCAGAACTGGTAATAATCAACTTATTACAACAGACTCGACCACTAAATACGCCGCACACCCGCAACTCATCACAGCTGACTTCACCGGAGATCTCGCCGCCAAGTTCGATCTTAATTTGTCCCGCTGAGCCAATCTTGCCCTGCAATTTACCCGCAATTAATGCCGTGCTCTCTAACTGGATGTCACCCTCAATCGAGGTTTGTGCACTGATAAAAGTAATGCCATTGCCTTTGCTAGCCATAGGATTCATTCCATATCATTATTTTTGTGACAAAGATGTTAAGGTAAAAGTCCCCGAGAATAAAGCACTGGTTTCGTTTAGTATTTGACCTAAGCCTCAGAGCGGGATTTAAGTCACGCCAGCGACTATGTTACCCTGAGAATCTTGCAATATGGCTCCCGAGTACCTAAGTATGAGTAGCATGATGCCTCAAAAGGCGAGCGCTGATATCGCACTTAATCAAAGCTAAAGCACACACTGACTGCAGTAAACACCTAAAACAACCGCCAACGAGACCCCGACATGGCTCATTCAAACTCCGCTAGCTCGCAATCGATAACGCCAATGATGACGCCACTGGAAGTGTATCGCGCCAAAGTGAGCGAAAATCTAGTTGACGATCCGGCGCAGCAACAGGCGGTGTTGGCGCTCGATATGTTATTTAAACACTTGATGCCACAAGCCTATTCAGCTCGCCTCTCCCATTCACAATCCATCAAAGGCTTGTATCTGTGGGGTGATGTCGGTCGGGGTAAAACCTTTCTGATGGATTTGTTTTTCGATTGTTTGCAAAGTGAAGGCAAGTTAAGACTGCATTTCCACCGCTTTATGGCACGGATACACAATGCACTGCGTGAGCATTCGGGTAAACGAGATCCGCTAACCCTGATTGCTAAAAATCTCGCGAAAGAGTGCAAGGTGCTGTGTTTCGATGAGTTTTTTGTCTCAGACATTGGCGATGCCATGATACTCGCAGGGCTATTTGAGTGCCTATTCGAACAAGGTGTGGTGCTAGTCGCGACCTCTAATATTCCTATTGAGCGCTTATATGAGAACGGCTTAGCCAGACACAGATTTTTACCTTGTATCCAACTGCTGCAAACACACACGCAAATGCTGCATCTCGATGGCAACCAAGACCACAGGATGCACGCCATCAATGCTGTATTAAACAACGAGATTGGCATTGATAGCGCTGAAATGAGTACCTCGATTTCCCGCAATATCGGCATTACCGGAACACTCGATTTTGAGCGGATTTTTGACAAGCTAGTGAATGGGTTAATGCCAAATGCGCTCAGTATGAGTGCTATTGGCATTAGTAATACTGGTATTAGCGGTTCTAGCATGAGTGATAGCAGAATGAGCAATGCTAGCCTCACCATCTGCAACCGTGAAATCCCAGTGATCCGCGCAGCTTTAGAGCCCATAGACAACGCTGTTGCTTGGTTCGACTTTTATGCCCTGTGTGACGGCCCGAGATCCCAACTCGATTACATCGAGATCGCCAGTCGATTTAAGATCTTAATGGTGAGCGGCGTTCCCAAATTAGGCGGCGAAGTGAAAGGCTGGATCCGTGCTCGCGGCACGGAGGACGGCACAGGAGAAAACCAAGCCGCAACTACGGGCGAGCGCAAACTATCCTACGCCGCCAACGACGACCCTGCGCGACGTTTTATCAGCTTAATTGATGAGTTATACGATCAAAATGTCAGCCTCTATCTCAGCTGCGACGTGCCACTGAGCGAACTCTACCAAGGTGGCGCACTTAGTTTTGAATTCCGCCGCACCTACAGCCGATTAATAGAAATGAGCCGACATGAATTAGCGTAAAAGATTTATGATTTATCGCTTCGCATAAACAAGAAAATAGACAAGGAAGAGACAAGAAATAAGTACCAAAATTTTGCTCAAACTATTATTGGACAATCATTAGCAAAAAATAAAAACGTCCAAAGGAACAGTAGATTACGAAGTAACTTGTACTATCAGAATAGTAAAAGCTTGAATAACACCTTTAAAACGACCGACATGAAACATGAAACATGAGACTAATGACCTAGATTGCCAATCTAAAACCTTATAAAATCAGCACAAAACTTCACTTTAACCATTTAAAATCAAAATACTAATCACAGTTCACTCCTTTATTTAGACTACTAACCTTAATAAAACCAAAGGCATTACCCCACTCAATTCAGCAATACGGTTTGCTAACCTAGATATTTAAGGTACGGTATAACTTAGTTTCAATTATGCTAATTTACGCCCTACAGGTTTTAATCAATTAAATTTACACTCTACGACAAGAAATTTTAAAAATATAATCTATAGTGTATTAAACCAAAGACTCATAGTTCCGACTCTGCGTTATAACGCTTAGTTTTAAAGTTAGGAAGCATAAGTTCAACTTTACTATTTACTCGAACTTCATGGCTCGATATTAGTAATTCGAAAGTATTAACTAAAAAGCAGTAAGAACGACCTTAGACGGAACTAATTTAAATACAGGGACGATTCGCTTATGTGGTTACGACAAATTAAGATTGGCTCACGACTCATTACTGCGTTTGGCTTACTCGGTCTAGTCTTGTTACTTCAGGGGCTGATGTCATTACAAACGATGTCATCCATGCGAGTCTCCTCAGAAGAAATTGAAAAAAATACCCTACCAACGCTCGTCACGCTGTCGAGCATCAATCTTAACGTGATGCGCGCTAGGGTATTTACATTTCGTCTATTACTCGCCGATTCGGCGGCTGAGCGTGACAAAGGGCTCGAAACCTTAAGGCAAATTCGCGAGAACATTAAAACGGATCAAAAGGCCTACGAGCCTTTAATTAGTTTGCCTGGTGAGCAAGCCCTGTATCAGGATTTTAGTCATAATTTAGAGCTGTATTTACAGAATCAAGATCAAATGATCAGTAAGCTGCAGGCCAATGACACGACTGAAGCTAAACGGATAATGGATGAAGTGATGACGTTACAAGCTGATAAAATAACTAAAACGCTTATCAGCATTGGCGACTTAAATACCGAATATGCAGGCAAACAGGGCGAGATCACCGCACAAGCCTACGAGGAAAGTAAGCTACTCAACAGCGTAGTGATAATAGCCTCCTTGATTGCCGCATTTGTCGTGGCCACACTCTTAACCCGCAGTATTGTGCAGCCGATGAAAGAAGCAGTAGATATTTCAGTGACGGTCGCAAGCGGTGATTTAACGCAGAAAATCCGTACAGATGGCAATGATGAAACCAGTCAGCTGATGCGTTCATTAGCAGGGATGCAGCAGAACCTGCGCGATACCTTATCCCACATCGCAAACTCCTCTAACCAACTCGCCTCCGCCGCCGAAGAACTCAATTCTGTGACTGAAGATGCTTCCCGCGGTATACAGCAACAAAATGATGAAATACAACAGGCTGCAACCGCAATTACCGAGATGAGTTCGGCGGTGGATGAAGTCGCTAATACCGCAGTCCTCGCTTCAGAGGCCTCAGAAGAAACTGCCCGCAATACTGAATTAGGTAAAAAACAGGTAGATCAAACCGTCGCCGCCATTCTCGACATGAATCAGGATGTGACGCAAAGTTCGCAAATTGTCCAAACCTTAGCCATGCAAGCTGTCGATATTGGTAAAGTTTTAGATGTGATCCGCGCAATTGCCGAGCAAACGAATTTACTGGCCCTCAACGCAGCCATTGAAGCGGCGCGAGCGGGCGATACTGGCCGTGGTTTTGCGGTGGTTGCCGATGAAGTGCGCGCACTAGCCCACCGTACTCAGTCTTCGACCCGTGAAATTGAAGACATGATCAACAAGATCCAGCACGGCACCGAAACCGCTGTGCTATCGATGCAGCACAGCGGCCAAAAGGCAGAGCAAGCACTCGCTGTCGCAAGGCTCGCTGGGGATGCATTGAACACGATCAACACTCAAATCAGTACGATGAACAACAGCAATATGGTCATCGCAAGCGCAGCCGAAGAACAAGCGAAAGTCGCCCGTGAGGTCGATAAAAACATTGTGAACATTAGCGATCTCGCCAGCCAAAGCGCCGCGGGAGCCCAGCAAACCAGTGCATCGGCACATGAACTATCAAGGTTAGCGGTTGAACTGAACAACTTGCTGACGCGCTTTAAGGTATAAAGTCACCAGGTAAAGTCGTCGCGATTTAAGGCCAAAAGCCTCGCTTTTCGATTTGAGGTCAAATCTCGTTTTACAAGGGAACCAGAGGGTAACTGCACAAGGTGTGCGAAAAAACGTTACCCTCAATGTATAACCACATCTCTAACTTAATAAAATCATTCAGTATCAAAAACATGAACTCAGCTAAGACAGAGTTTGCGGCGCATGATTAAAGTGCATAGCCAGTTCACTGATATCGGCGGCAACCCATTCAGGCTCGATACACTCGGCCAAATGCGCAGCCATAAAGTCCACCAGCTGCATGGCGGCATAGGGCAAGCGGCGATCTTTGCGGCCCACTAGATACCAGTTACTTTCGAGCGGAAAACCCGTTACCGGCAAAATAGCCGGTTTTTCGCGCCCTTCTTGCAGCGTGTGCGCCGAAATCACAGACAAGCCTAAGCCCGACGCGACGCTTAAGCGTATCGCCTCATTGCTCTCAATTTGCATAGTGTCACTAAGCGTGATGCCTTGACCGCTGCACCAAGACTCGAACATCAAGCGGGTGGCAGAACCTGGCTCGCGCACGATAAAACGCTCATTTTTAAGATCGTTAAAATTCACTTGTTCACGGCCCACCGCCCAATGATCTTTTGGCGCAATCAATTGCAGCGGGTTTTTAATGATCCGCGCAGATAAGACGTTATCGCCACTAGGAGGATGACTAAACAGATATAAATCATCTTCTTGGCGCTCAAATCGGCCCAACACATGGGCACGGTTACCTATGTTTAAGGTCACTTTAACCTGCGGAAACTGCCGATAAAAAGCCCCTAAAATCCGTGGTAACACGTATTTGGCGGTAGTGACGATACCGATATTAATATGCCCGACGCTGCCACCTTTGGCCTGCTGCATAAAGGCATCGAAATCCTCAAAACGACTCAAGGTATCGCAGGCGGCGCGGTAGAGTTCATTGCCAATCAAGGTCGGTAACATGCGGCCTTCACGACTCTCGAGTAACGGCTCACCCAATACATCGGCCAGCTTTTTAAGCTGTAATGACACTGTGGGTTGGGTTAAATGCAAGGCCCTCGCCGCTGCGGAAATATTGCCTAACCGCACCACTTGCACATACACCTGCAGCAAACGGAAACTCAAGTGCCGCAATTTAAGCTGAGTCGATGACGAACGCTTATCCATAGACAATTATCTATACCTAAGTGGTAAACAATTTATTTTTCAATATAACCAATTAGGTCCAAAATCACCAGCCATCAGGATCACCCGACAATTAAGCCTGTTTTGTACGGCTTAAAAATCAAACTTAATGAGATACTTATGCCCGATATTGTCATTGCCTTTTTCGCCTTAGGCTTGTTAGCTGGCCTAGCGAAGTCAGATCTTAAAGTCCCCCCCGCGATCTACGAAACCCTATCCATACTGTTAATGCTCACTTTGGGCTTAAAGGGCGGAATGGCGCTCCACGGTCACACCCAAAACTTAGTGATCACTGAGCTGTTAGCGGTTGTTGCTTTAGGCTTTATTATCCCCTTGGCCCTATACCCAGTGTTAACTCGGCTGGTTCGCATTGGTCACACAGATGCCATTAGCATTGCCGCCCATTACGGCTCCGTTAGCGCGGGAACCTTTGCGGTGGTGATGGCTATGGTGGAAAAATCAGGGTTGATATTAAGACCCGAAACCACCCTGTATCTCGTGCTGCTGGAGCTGCCGGCGATCGTCGTGATGCTCTGGCTACACAGGTACTTAAGCGCCAAAAAAGCAATTGAAACATCACCCAAGAATGAAACTCAATCGAGCGTATTGCACGAAGCGTTAACCAGCCGCGGCGTTGTCTTACTCGTGGGTGGAGTAGTGATAGGTTGGCTTTACGGCCCAACGGGGCTTGCGCCGCTCACACCTGTGCTACTAGGCGGATTCAAAACTTTACTGGCATTATTTTTACTGGAAATGGGCTTAGTGACGGCCAAAGTGTGTTTGCCGCTACCACTAAAACAATGGCGCTTATTGGTGTTCGCCGCCGTAACGCCCTTTGTATTGGCTTGGTGCGGTATTGCCGTAGGATTATGGTTGGACTTACCTTCTGGCAGCATTTTAGTGCTAGCGGCATTAAGTGCCAGTGCATCTTATATCGCAGCGCCTGCGGCCATTCGAGCCGCAATACCCGAAGCCAATATTGGACTGGCTATGCTGGCCTCACTCGGCATTACATTTCCGGTTAATGTGTTAATTGGCTTACCTTTATATCAACACTGGGTCATGCTCATTACGGCTTAATGGCGTAGCTTAGTACTTCTTCGCCGAATAAAAACCAATGAAAAGGGAGACATTATTGTCTCCCTTTTCATCTTGCTTAAGCACACATGATTTAAGGCGCATCATTTAGTGCACATAATTTAAGGCGCATCACTGTGGTGCGCGGCTTTATCCTGATACATGGCTTTATCGGCGGAATCTAACAGATCCTCTAAGCTCACATCAGAATCTGGCGTCCAATGGGCGATACCAATACTGGTCGCTAAGCTATTTTGCTTAGGATGCTGTTGATTATATTGCTCAAGTAATTGCTTAAAACGCTCAATCACGCGATCGACTGTATCTCTATGCACAAAACTTAATAGCACCACAAACTCATCACCGCCAAGCCTTGCAATCACATCCGACTCCCTAAAAGCGGTCATCAAGATATGGGCAAAATCGTATAACACTTGGTCGCCCTTGAGGTGACCAAAGTTGTCATTCACTTCCTTAAAGAAATCGAGATCGAAGAAGAGTAAGGCCGCCTCAGATTCGGTACGTCGACAACTCGCCAGCGCCTGATGGGCCAGTAACTCAAATCCACGCCGATTCGAAATCGTGGTCAAAGGATCTAAGGTGTTTTGCGCGATAGAGAGTAATTCCGCCTCCACCATTTCGCCTAAATCCGTCAAGGTTTCAATATCTTCAGCCGTAAACTCTCGCGGTTCAGTGCCGATTAAACACAAGGTCCCGACCCGATATTGCCTATGAATGGTTAAGGGATAGCCAGCGTAAAAGCGAATATGTGGCTGCTCAGTCACCAGAGGATTGTCACTAAAGCGCGGATCTTTGAGGGCGTCGTTTACGATAAAAATATCGTCTTGATTAATCGCATGGCCACAAAATGAAATTTCCCGTGGTGTTTCAGCCACCTCCAATCCTTGGCGAGATTTAAACCACTGCCGCTCGGCATCCACTAAGGTCACAACACAAATCGGCAAAGAGAAAATTCTGCGCGTGAGCCGAGTAATACGATCGAAACGTTCCTCGGCATCGGTGTCGAGCACATTGAGTGCGCGTAACGTGGCCAAACGTTGCAGCTCGTTTTCAGGGATAGTAGGTAATTGCATGGTGCTCTCTGCTAACTGCTCTCATTAAACTCTAGCCTAAATTGTGCATTCTTGCGGTGTTAAGGCTGATATTCGTTTCAGCCTTACTCCCTTTAGATGACTGTACTATTCCAGCACAGCGCGATAGATATTGAGCACTCGCTCGGCATGTTCCTCAACCTCTAACACAGGTAACTGCCCCGCCTTTTGTTGCAGAGTCAGGCGATGATTTTCATCCCTGAGTAAGCAATAGGTTTGGGTTAAATGCTGGGCACTCATCATAGGTAAGAGTTCAAGCTCAGCCAACACACCAAAAATCCGCACATTGTCAGACCAAATCGTCAGCTCAGGATACTCATAGGCATTAGCCAGCACTAAGTACTGGGCGATAAACTCGATATCTGCAATACCGCCGGGACTCTGTTTTAGATCAAACATGCCATCGCTGGCTTTGAGCAAGTGATCACGCATCTTCTGACGCATCTCACGTACTGCTTTTTGCAGCTCAGTTTTATCCCGTGGTTTTTCCAATACCGAGGCGCGAATTCGGCTAAATTTGACCGCTAAACTATTGTCGCCGAAAACAAAACGCGAGCGCACTAAGGCTTGATGTTCCCACGTCCACGCCTCGTTAGCTTGGTATTCGCCAAAGCGTTCAATCTCACTGACCATCAAACCCGAGGCGCCGGAAGGACGCAGGCGCATATCCACTTCATACAACTCACCCGAAGTGGTACGAGTAGAGAACAAATGCAGAATACGCTGGGCGAGTTTGAGGTAGAAATGGCCGACTTCAATCGGGCGTTCACCATTGGTCCGGCTGTTATCTGCTTTATTTTCACACAGGAAAACTAAATCGAGATCTGAGCCGTAACCTAATTCGATCCCACCGAGCTTGCCATAACCGACAACGGCAAAGCCAGTGTCACTGCCCTCAAGGTGAGCGGGCACACCGTGACGCACTGAAACCTGTTGCCACGCCTGCATCACCACTTGTTCTATGATGGCTTCGGCTAAAAAGGTTAAGTGATCGCTCACTTGCATCACGGGTAAAACCCCAGTGACATCGGCGGCGGCGATTTTAAGTTGTTGTGACAGCTTAAATTGTCGCAGCGCTTCCATCTGCTGCTCCATATCATCCTCGGGCACCCGCAACATGTACTGACGCAGCTCGCTAGGATAATCATCGATGGAGGTCGTGTCATAAAGCTGCGAGGGATCGATAAGCTCATCGAGCAGCATGGGAAATTTAGCTAACTGCGCGGCAATCCAAGGACTGGCGCAGCACAGGCTCACTAACTGTTGCCGCGCGCCAGGGTTTTCACATAAAAGCTCAAGGTAAGTGGTACGAGTTAAAATCTGCTCCAGCACCTTAGACACGGGCTCAAAGGCAGCCGATGGACTCTGTTGATTAATCAACTCTTCCAATAATCTTGGCATTAATTTATCTAAGGTTTCGCGCCCGCGTGGACCAATAGAACGCTTAGTGACAGTCTCACGCCAGCTGCTGAGCATAGGGCACAGCTTGTCATCGTCGATTTGCTGTTCGGCCAATAGCGCGACGGCATCATCAGCATCTTGCACATGCCACAGCTGCGCCGTCCAGTGTTCGGCTTTTTCTTCGCCTTCTTCACCACCCACAGTCGCTTTAAAATGACGATGAATTTTGCTCATCGCCGCTTCAATATGGGTACGTAAATCGACCTCGTTGGCCATATCGAGCACATGACACAATCGCGCCCAATCTAGCGGATTATTCGGCAAGGTTTGGGTTTGTTTATCGTCTATGCCTTGCAGTAAATTCTCCACTCGGCGCAGCAGTAAATAGCTGTGTTTAAGCTCATCGACCGCCAAATACTCAAATTGCCCTAAGCTGTAGAGCGTATCGATAGCACCGAATAAACTCTGCTGGCGCAGTGCAGGCTCGCGGCCGCCACGAATTAATTGGAAACTCTGCACCACGAACTCGACCTCACGAATACCGCCCGCGCCGAGTTTAATATTGTCGGTCAAATGACGACGTCGCACTTCTTGGGCGATGAGTTGCTTCATTTTTCGCAGGGATTCAATCGCTGAAAAGTCGATATAGCGGCGATACACAAAGGGTCTGAGCAGGCTGTGTAATTCATCGGAGAAATGGCTCCAAGGTCCGAGCGCACGCGCCTTGACCATGGCATAGCGTTCCCAATCTCGGCCCTGTTCTTGGTAATAATCCTCAAGGCCACTAAAACTCACCACCAGCGGCCCACTTTCTCCGTAGGGGCGCAAACGCATATCCACGCGGAACACGAAACCATCGACGGTAACTTGGTCGAGCAAGTTCACTAGCCTTTGTCCCATGCGGATAAAAAATTGTTGATTGTCTAAACTGCGACGACCGCCGACGGTTTCACCATGTTCAGGGAAGGTGAAAATCAAGTCGATATCAGAGGAGAAATTGAGCTCGCGGCCGCCTAACTTGCCCATGCCTAAAATCAGCAATGGCTGTGCATTACCTTCTTTATCCATCGGCGTGCCGTATTGGGCGCACATATCTTTATAGAGCCAGTCGCGGGCGCAAATCACTAACGCTTCGGCAAGCGCCGACAGATCGAGCAGAGATTCCTCTAAACTGGCATAGTCTAAAAAGTCACGCCAGGCTAAGCGCACCATTTGATAGTTACGAAACCGTCGCAAGCTGGCTTTTGCCATCTCTTCAGTTGTGGCGCTGCTCAGCACTTCGTGTAACTCAAGATCGAAGTTTTTACGCTCAATCAGGCTTAACTCGCCGGCAAACAGCCTGTTAATCCACTCGGGATGTCGGCATAACTGGGCCGCCACGTAATCACTGAGCCCTAGAACCGTTTTGAGTTCTTGCTGCTGGGCAGGTGTTAATTGCGCGAGTCCTTCGGACCATACTTCCTCTAACCGCAGCCAGTTGTGCTCAGCGGTTTGATTAACGAGAATAGACAATGACTTATTACTGTCTTTTTGCATGGTCATAATAATCCCTAACAAATTTAGCTATCGACATATTATGTCGTAAATGATATAGATTGACGCCACATCATGTTATGTTCGACGAGACTTGCAGCTACCTGATGTAGCACACAAATAAAGGTATTCCCTTTTATCTGTGGCATTTAAGGGTACTATAACCTGCGCAGCAGGCATATTGGGCAAGCAGATTATTATTGCCTGCGAGTATTTGAGTTTTATTTCATTACCATTTGGAGAAAACATGGCAGGAATGCTAACCCGTGTTCTCACATCGATCCTCTTTTTAGCCGTTATGCTATCGCTGACGGGATGTGGCGATGAGAGACCGGATAAAATCGCGAAGTATCAACAACTCACGCAGCAACGTCTCGCTACGCTCACGACGATGATCGATGACGGGCAGTTGCGTAACGCTAACCTCTTAAAACAATACACCACACTGTTAAAGCAGCAGAAACCTGATTTAGCCCCATTACTTGATGAATTAGCAAAGGATTCTGGCACCCAAGGTCCCATGTATACCTCGCTGAAACGTCGATTAGATGAGTCGAAAGTGGCGAGTAACTTTGCCGATCTCGATCAACAGCTGGCCGAAGCGGAAAATCTTTATCAAGCCGCAGATCCCAGTCTGTTTAACGATATGTTGTCAGATCCTGTCAACGTGGTCGCCGATATGTCCGACGGCAAACTGGCCCGCGTGAATGCGATTAGCCGTGAGGCAGCAACATTAGCCAATGGCGGCGAAGATTTTGGTCCAGGCAGTCAGCTAGTTGGTAATCCGTCTTACGGTAACTGGCAAACCGACTCGAGCGGCACGTCGTTTTGGGCTTGGTATGGCATGTATTCGATGTTTTCGAATGTCTTCAATCGCCCAGTTTCCTACGATCGTTGGTCGGGTAACCGGGGTTATAGCTATTACAATGACGTAGGTCGTTATCGCTATACCTCACCCAAACAAGCGGATGCGCAAAATAAGACCTTCGAACAAACGAAAAAACGTTTCGATTCCCAAGGTAAGCGCTTCAACAGCCCTTATGCCAAACCGCGTACCGGTGGCACGGCGTTATCCCGTGAAAGCACCAGCACGCCAAAGGCCAGCAACACCACGAGCGCAAGCAAGAGTTCGAGTAGTAAGTTCCGCTCTAACTATGCTAAAGACAGCAGTTTCCGTAATTCCAGTAATCGCACGACCCGCAGTGTGCGCCGGGGCAAGTAACTAAGGATTTCCAATGACACTATTTCAGGATTTCGGTATCACACCAGAGCTAGCCATCATTCTGGCTATCGATCTCACCATAGCCGTGATTTTGCTAACGCTAATGCGTTATTTGCAAGGTTGGAGCGTAAAGGTTAACAGCAGTAAAGAACTGGCGGAGCGTGATAACTTTGCCTTCGGTATCAGTACCGCGGGCGCCGTTGCCGCATTGGGTATAGTGCTAACGGGCGCTATCACTGGTGCTGCTGCGCACTCTTATCTTAATGAAGCCATTGGCATGAGCGCCTACGGTTTATTCGGCTTAGTGCTGATAAAATTGGGTCGTTTCCTCCACGATAAGATTGCCTTAAACGAGCTCGATAAGAACGAGCAAATCATCAAAGGCAATGTGTCTGTCGCGATTGTCGATGCCAGCGCCGCTATCGCCACTGCGATTATTATCCGTGCCGTGTTGTTATGGGCAGAAGACTTAACCATAGATACCTTTATCGCTATCTTCAGTGC
The DNA here is from genome assembly GCF_020447145.1 of Shewanella sp. SR1. NCBI lineage: Bacteria > Pseudomonadati > Pseudomonadota > Gammaproteobacteria > Alteromonadales > Shewanellaceae > Shewanella > Shewanella sp. SR1. The sequence continues at coordinate 20,156 of NZ_JAJAEF010000021.1, forward strand.
CTTTGCGATTTCACAGTTAATGTTAGTGCTACTGACGCGCTGGCGTGAAAACCGTTTTGCGAGCCGCAATCAAGACTCGTCAATGCAGCAAGCCTTAGTACAAGGTCATACGGCATTAGCACTGCGTCATGCGGGTTATATGATCGCAATGGCGCTGAGCTTTAACGCTGCCAGCCACTTTATTATATTCAATCCAACGGCTTATGTGACTAACGTGATCGGTTGGTTAGTGTTCTCAGTCATCATGCTGATCGCGCTTTCCTTACTGCTGTTCGTGGTGAAGAAACTGGTATTAGCCCGTATCGATTTAGCCGATGAAGTAGAAAGACAACACAATATCGGCATCGCCGCCGTTGAAATGGCGATCAGTATCGCTATCGCACTTATCCTCACGGCACTGATGGCCTAATCGAATGCAAGAAACCAGCTTAACCCCCTCGGCGGCTAAACCTAGCCGCCTAGGTTGGTTCGACGATGTCCTATTATTGGGCATCATGGCCGTATTAGCAGGCTGCGGCCTGATTTACGAATATCTTTTATCCCACTATGCGGGGCGCATTTTAGGCGCATTAGAAGCCGCCATCTACACCATGATTGGCTTGATGATAGTCTCCATGGGGTTAGGTGCCTTCGCCGCCCGTAAGATCCGTGATGCCTTTACCGGTTTTGTGATCTTAGAACTCACAGTCGCACTCTGTGGCTCACTCGCCATTTTAATCACAGCGGCGGTGATTGGTTTCGGCCAACAACTGCCCTTGATAATTGCCAACACCTTAGGTTTACCGCCAGATCAACTGCCTGAAGGCGGCATGATAGGCTTGCTGCAAAAACTTAGCGAATACTTACCCTATGTGTGGGGCGTGTTACTGGGCCTGATGATTGGTATGGAAATCCCACTGATCGCCAGGGTGCGCCAATCCCTCTCTGACGAACATTTACTGCACAACGCGGGGACAATTTACGGCGCCGATTACATAGGCGCAGGCATAGGTGCCGCCATTTGGGTGGGCTTTATGCTCGCCATCGATATCCAACTTGCCGCTGCCTTAACCGCCAGTTTTAACCTGTTGGCGGGTTTTGTGTTTATCTGGCGCTTCTGGCCTAAAATCCGCCGCCCTAAACTGCTTTTAACTGGGCATTTTATCGTGACTGGCATTTTACTCGTGTTAGCCATCCACGGACCACGCTGGGAACAAGAATTTAATAATTTGCTCTATAAAGACAAAGTGGTTTACGCCAAGGCGACACGCTTCCAACAGTTGACCTTCACCGAGCGACTACGCGGTAACGGTCTGCCGCCCGTTTATGCGTTATACATCAATGGTCGCTTACAGTTTTCTAGCATAGACGAACACATTTACCATGCGTTTCTCGTGCATCCCACACTTGCAGCCAGTGCCCGTCATAACAAGGTGTTGATCATTGGCGGTGGCGATGGACTCGGTCTTAAGCAAGTGCTGCGCTGGGAGCCTGAGCAAGTGACGCTGCTCGATCTCGATGTCGGCCTAGTGCAATTGTTTAAGTCGCCCGATACAGATATGCCCGAGCGTTTGAGCCGCGCTATGTTGACGCTCAACGGCAATGCGCTAAACGATCCCCGTGTTACTGTGATCAACGACGATGCATTTAATGGCGTCGATAAGCTGATTGCCACAGGCGTGAAATACGATGCGATTATCGTGGACTTGCCCGATCCGAGCCATCCCGATCTTAATAAGCTGTATTCGGATTATTTCTACCGTAAATTAAAGGAACTTATGAGCAGTGATGGCGCTCTGACTGTACAGTCAACATCGCCTTACCATGCCCCTAAGGCCTTTATTTCGGTAGCAAAAACCTTGGCATTGGCAGGATTTGACGTCAAACAGTACCACCATAATGTGCCCAGTTTTGGCGAATGGGGCTGGAGTATAGCCACCGCAGGCGGACTCGATGCACAACACAGATTAGCTAAGTTAACTGAGCTGCCCATCAAAGATGACTGGCTCACCTTAGGTTTAGTGGATGGCGCCTTTGAGTTTCCAGCAAATTTTTATCAAGATGCCGCCAAAATAAAACCCAATGAATTGGGTTCGTTGCAGCTGTATCACTACCATTTACAAGATTGGTCCGAGAATCAGGGACTGAATCTTTTTTAATAGGATGAGATAGTGCTTGACATATTATGTCTCAGTGCTATCTTTGAACACAGACATAATATGTCAATAAGGACAAATATGAATATCCATACCATTGCCAATCACCTCAACAGTCTTGGCAACACCAGCCAAACTGGCTTTCAATTTGATTGTTATCCAATCGATGGTGAAGTCGAAGTGTTGCAAGTGAATGTGGTTGGCCGTGAAGAAATCCCGGTATTTGTATCGGTGACGGACAACCAAGTGCTCTGCATCAGCTACCTGTGGGGCGAGAACGAAGTAAACCAAGATCGTCGCAGTGAAATGTTTGAAACCATGCTAGAGCTCAACATTCCAATGCCTCTGTCATCCTTTGCAAAAATTGATGACAAATACGTAGTTTACGGTGCGCTATCACTACAATCTAGCATGCTCGAAATCGAGCAAGAATTATCAGTTTTATCCGATAACTGTTTAGAAGTTATCGATGAAATGGTCGATTATCTGAAATAAGGAGCCACAAAATGGGCATTCTGAATAAAATTTTAACAGCGTTTCGTGGTGGTGCTACCGAAGTGGGTCAAGGCATCGTTGACGCAAACTCAACCCGTATTTTCGAACAGGAAATCCGTGACGCAGAAAAGCATTTAACCAATGCTAAACGTGAACTGACCGATGTTATGGCGAAAGAAATGCAAGCCAGCCGTGAAATCGACCGCCTGAAACGTTCGATTGCCGAACACGAAGGTTATGCGACTCAAGCATTGGACAAAGGTAATGAAGCCTTAGCAATTGAAATTGCAGAGAAGATTGCCGAGTTAGATCAAGAGCTGTCTGAGCAACAAAGCGCCAACGATAGCTTTAGCGCCCATGCTGCACGTTTGAAAGACTTAGTGAAGAAAACCGAGCGCCAACTGTCTGATTATCAACGTCAGCTGAGCATGGTTAAAACCACTGAAAGCGTGCAAAAAGCCACGGCAACCATTACTGATTCGTTCGCGTCTAGCAACTCTAAGCTGCTGAACGCTAAAGATTCACTCGAGCGCATCAAGGCTCGTCAGCAACAGTTTGACGACCGTCTCAAAGCGGCAGAAACCTTAGCCGATGAAAACAGTGACAAGTCACTGCAATCTAAGCTAGCCGAAGCCGGTATTGGTGAACAAAAGTCGAATGCAAATGCTGTGCTAGACCGAATCAAAGCACGTAAAAGCTAAGCAATGATTGACCGAATGCCGAGTCTCAGTGGGATCATCACCCCCTACTGACCTCGGCATTTTTTTGTTTCATCCGCATAAAATAATTGACCACTATTGCCCGTTACGATCCGCAGCCAATCGATTTGAAGCCGCACGCGAGCATAGTCAGCAGGAGTCACTATGGGATTTTTCAATAGTATTTTTGGTAAGAAAGCAGCGCCACAGCGCGAGCTCAATCACCCATCCCAGCTCAATGTGGGCGACATGATCTCAATTGATGACAGTTTTGCCCTGCCGCCACAACTTCGTGGTCAACAATTGAGGGTCGAAGCCGTACATACCTACGAGTCTGAACGTAAACAGCAAACCGAATGGTTACTCAAAGGTCATGGCAGCGACACACTCTTTTTAAGTATCGAAGAAGACGACGAAACCTATCTCGCCTTTTCGATTAAGATTTCCCGCGCCCAAGTGGAACAGTTATTCGATCTTGAGCAGTTCAGCGCCCTGTTCGATGAACCGGGCCATGCCGAGTTAACCACTCAAATATTACCGGCCGACTTAGCGGAACAACTGGAACAATGGCTTGGAAAGCAATATCACCAAGTAACGTTTGCCGCTTTTGGCTATTTCCATCGTCAGGATTACCGCGGTCAAAAACCACCACAAGACGCCAATGGCGCCACGGGTGAGCCCTTCGAGTATTATTTACTGCTCGATGACGATGAAAGCTGCGCCGTCGAAGTGGAAGTCTACGAAGGTGGCGACACAGATGTTGTCTTGACCCTATATCGTCCACTGACGGATATTCGAGATTACTGGCCAGCGAAATAACCCGAAAATAAGATAAAGTGCGTGCTCGCACTTTATCGATAATCCCAATACAATCTCACAGATAAGCGCTAGAAACGGTTGATAGCAATAGGTAATACGCCATGAGTAAAACCAAACACCCTCTCCCCGAGCAATGGTTGAAGAACCAACAAGCCGCAAAAGCAACGCAAGTGGCTTTCGATCTCGATGAAAAATTTCAATACTCAATTCGTAAAGCCGCGTTAGATGCAGGCGTGAGCCCTTCGGATCAAATTCGCACTATTTTGGGCTTGAGCGTATCGAAGCGGCCATCGCGTCCGCGCCTTACCGTGTCACTCAATGCCGATGATTATGTGCAACTGGCAGAAAAATATGGGTTAAGCGCCGATTCGCAGCTAGAAATTAAACGCCGTGTACTCGACGATTTAGTTCACTTTGTGGATGAAACCTAACGCCGCAATCACTTCACGCGCCAGCCCTTTATGTGAATGGCTGGCGTGATTAATCGACAAATAGCCCTTTTATTGACTAAGACAATTTACTCATAGCCTAAAGTCTTTTACTTTAGTTGAGATATTCGCCGCACTTAACAGGGATCATGTTTGGCATGACAGATAAAACCCCATGGTCACTTCGCACCCTTGGCACCCCTTCTCCATTCGAAATGGCGATGATGCTGTTATCCTTGCTGTCGGTGATCATAGTGCTCGTTATGACCTTCGGTCGCCTCGATAGCGAAACCTACCGCTTACTCTTTTTCGTCGATACCAGCATTTGTATGATTTTCATGATCAACTTCTTTATTGGGTTGGTCCGTGCTCGCGATAAGCGCTTTTTCATTCGGCACCATTGGATTGATTTTATTGCCAGTATTCCGGCAATTGAAGCCCTGCGCATGGCGCGGCTGTTCCAAATACTGCGGGTAATACGCCTGATCCGTATGAGTCGTTCACTGCTGCTGCCGCTGATCAAACAACGTAAACAAGCCACCTTAGCCAGTTTGCTCGTCGCCATGGTGACGATTCTGACCTTAGCCTCAGTGATCATTTTGATCGTCGAAAGCGGCACCGAAGGCGCTAATATCCAAACCGCAGAACAAGCGATTTGGTGGGCGTTAGTCACTATCTCGACTGTCGGTTACGGCGATTATTATCCGGTGACGACAGCTGGCCATATCATAGGCGGTATTGTGATTGTCAGCGGCGTGAGTTTTTTCGGGGTGATCTCAGGTTATATGGCGTCGGTATTTGTCGCGCCCGATGAAACTGAGCGTCAGGAACGTCAAGAGGCCCATAAAGCCGAAATCAAATCAGAGCTTGAATTAGCCTTAGCGAGAATGGAAGAAAACCAGCAGAAAATGGAACAGAACCAAGCGCAAATGCTCGCCAAAATTGCAGAGCTTAAACAGGTTATCGAAACAAAAAATAGCTGATTTAGCGAATAATGGGCTAACAATCTACAAAAGAAAGGGCTCATTCCATATTGGATTGAGCCCTTAGTGTTTTTCAGTGCCGAGCTAGAATCAGTGCTGCGCCAGTCAATAGACTTAGGAGCAGTTCAAAGTTATAAACATAACCCTACCAATAGACCTGTTGCTGCATCGCATTACGACGCGTCGACTCCATGGCAAATAACAAACTCTGCTGTTTATCTTCCAGCCATTCATTTAAATCGATATCCAACTCTCGGCTCGCATCCTGCACCGCGCGGTAACAAGCTAAGGTTTTAATCCCGAGTACCAGATCTTGCCAAGGTGCGCGAAATGCATCCCGTGATTTTGCCTCATATAAACTGCCATAGGCGTGACCGACTAAGATGCTCTCATCAAGCACTGCAGCCACTTGCAGGTAATTTGCGGTAGTCATGACAGTATTGAGTGGCATTACCTCAACGATCGCCATCCAAGAGGCTTGCTGGGCGCGGTCAGCATGCTGGCGTAAGCTAGGCTGATTGCTGATATCCACTTCACCGGCACTGACCTTAAGCAAAATCTCGACAATCGCCAGCTGTAATTGTCCATATTCAGTTTGCTGCCACAAGGAGAGTAAACGTTCTGTTAGATTCATTTCACTCAGCTGCGCCATGAGCCGCGCTTTAACTTGGGCATGTTGGCCAAGTTTTGCGAATAAGCCCCTTTGGCTCCCAAGCAAGGCGGTTAGCGCCTGTGCTTGCTCGATAAAATCGAGCTGTTTTTCAATCGACATGAATTGACTCGACAGTGTCACATTCAATAATTCGAACTGACTTAAGGTCATCCGCAGTAAACGAATACAGGCGCGCATCCGCCACCACAGCGCCACACAAGCTTCGGGTTTGCTTTCCTCTGCAATCATGCTTTCTAATAATTGCCAACGCTCAAGCGCGGTTTCAAGCAAGATTTGGCAGTTTGCGGTTAAATCCTGTGTAGAAGAATCGTGGGGTTCAGCAAGAGGCAGAAATTCTAACGCGGTTAAATCGAGCGGCTTAGCTTTACCCGCCAATCGATAGCCGCGCTGCGCCTTACTGGCTTTGCCTAAACGCACGGGCACCACACTAGCCACTTGCATTGCCAGTTTAAGTAGCGCTTCAGTATCGCCACTGAGGAGTTCAAACTCTAACTCGCACAGGGCTTCTTGCTGACCATTGGCGGTGATTTCACCTATGTCCAACGCCACTTCGACCACGCTATTATCAATTTGGACATGCCAAGCGCGGCGATAAAAATCGGTGTGAAATATACAGGTCAACTGGGCTTGAGTGGCCGCTAAATCGGCATCGGCTGGCCAAATACTGGCTGGGAATAGACTTAAATCTGGGCTATCAGCTTGGATAGTCACGTTATATTCGGGCCGCGAATGAATCCCACCCACGACTTGCCCTGCGGTTTTTATGGTCTGCTCTCTGTGCCCATCGTAACCGCGCACCCGCAACCCCATGTCCCACTGACGCAGTTGTAAGTCAGGGGTGTCGAAGTAACCATTCGCCAAACGACGTTTACCTTGAGGTACGGCATTATCGAGACTATCTAACTTATTTATCAGGGATTCTTGATATATCGGCAGGAAAAACAGTTTTAATTCAATCTCAGCATTCATTGCGTTACCGCTCATTTTGTCATCAAACATTCATTGATGCGTCATCTTTAGTTCATAATGTCACAAATGTGTCATAAAAATCCCGTAGGATTTGGTTTTGCAGTTGGTATATAACCCGTTAGAATAAACCTGTCGTTTTTTCTGAAAAAACACAGTTTCAATACGCGGACGCATAGGTTAACATGCGCCCGCTTTTTCCAATAATGGAACAATCTAAATAGGTAAACGGCAATGCCAGTAAACTCTATTTTGGGCGTGTTTGCAAAATCGCCAATTAAGCCTCTTCAAGAGCACATGGACAAAGTACACGATTGTGCATCGTTACTCGTCGCCTTTTTCGAAGCCACTATCACAGGTAACTGGGACAGTGCGGTTCAATTACGTAAGCAAATTAGTTTAGCCGAGAAGCAAGCAGATTCACTAAAGCGTGAAATTCGCCTTACTCTGCCAAGCGGTTTGTTTATGCCAGTAGAACGTACAGATTTATTGGAACTTTTAACTCAACAAGACAAGATTGCCAACAAAGCAAAAGATATTTCTGGTCGTGTTATCGGCCGTCAGCTGTTAATCCCTCAGGTCATGCAAGTCCCTTTTATTGCTTATCTACAACGCTGTATTGATGCGGTAGCACTAGCAAAGCAAGTCATTAATGAACTCGAAGATCTGTTAGAAACAGGTTTCCGTGGTCGTGAAGTCGACTTAGTGGCAAAAATGATCAACGAACTCGATATCATCGAAGAAGATACTGACGATCTACAAATTCAGTTACGCCGTCAGTTATTCGCCATGGAATCTGAATTGAATCCTGTCGATGTGATGTTCCTATACAAAACGATTGAGTGGGTCGGTGGTCTTGCAGATCTCGCCGAACGCGTCGGTTCACGTCTTGAGCTTATGCTGGCTCGCGTTTAACAAATAAGGTTATCAAGGTATCAATATGGTTGATGCAGGTATTGAGGTGGCTAACGTCTTAGTCACCAATGGCCCGTGGCTTATTGCCGTTGCGGCTGCATTTGGTTTTCTCATGGCATGGGGTATTGGCGCGAATGACGTTGCCAATGCGATGGGAACCTCTGTAGGTTCAAACGCAATTACGATCAAACAAGCGATTATTATCGCGATGATCTTTGAGTTTGCGGGCGCGTTTTTAGCGGGTGGCGAAGTCACCAGTACAATCCGTAATGGGATTATTGACCCCAGTTACTTCACTAATACACCTGAATTGCTGGTTTACGGCATGATAGGTTCGCTATTAGCGGCAGGTATTTGGTTAGTCGTCGCGTCTGCTTTAGGTTGGCCAGTATCGACTACACACTCTATTGTCGGCGCCATTATTGGTTTCGCGGCTGTTGGTGTAGGCACTGATTCGGTTGAATGGGGTAAAGTGGGCGGTATCGTAGGTTCTTGGGTGATTACCCCTGCAATCTCAGGCTTTATGGCATTTATCATATTCCAAAGCGTACAGAAGCTTATCTTCAACACTGATGACCCATTGAGTAATGCTAAGCGTTATGTGCCTTTCTACATGGCATTTGCTGGCTTTATGATGTCTTTAGTGACCATCCTTAAGGGCTTATCCCACGTGGGTATTCACTTAAGCGGCGCTGAAGCTTATATGTTAGCGGGCGCAATCGCGGTTGTGGTTGGTCTAGTGGGTAAAGTGGCGATTTCACGTTTAAAAATGAGCGACAAAACTGACCGTCAAACTCAGTTCAAAAACGTTGAAAAAGTGTTTGCGATCCTGATGGTACTGACAGCCTGTTGTATGGCTTTCGCCCATGGTTCAAACGACGTTGCCAACGCGATTGGTCCTTTAGCAGCGGTTGTTTCTGTCGTTAACAGCGGCGGTGAAATTGCATCAAAATCACCATTAGTCTGGTGGATTTTACCTTTAGGTGCCGTAGGTATTGTGATGGGTCTGGCGATTTTTGGTCAGCGCGTTATGCAAACCATCGGTAAAAACATCACTCACCTGACGCCAAGTCGTGGTTTTGCGGCTGAATTAGCAGCGGCTTCGACAGTGGTTATCGCATCGGGCACAGGCTTACCTATCTCTACCACACAAACCTTAGTCGGTGCGGTATTAGGTGTGGGTATGGCCCGTGGTATCGCAGCGATTAACATCGGTGTAGTGCGTAATATCGTTGTGTCTTGGGTTGTGACCCTACCTGCCGGCGCAGGCCTATCAATCATCTTCTTCTACATGATTAAAGGTATCTTTAATTAAGAAGTTTCGCTAAATAAGTTGCTGAAGTTAAGTAGCATTAGCACCTAGGACTAGAAGGTCATAGGAAAGATTGAGTGAAAAGGGAATGGTCATAGCATGGATGCAGTAAAGTTGAGGGAAGTCTATGACTTCCCTCTTGCATTACAGGCCTCAAATCCCTAGCATGTGCAGACTATTTCGTTGATGAGAATACAAAAGTGTTTAGACTCCTGACTCTGGTAGGAATGATGTTACTGTCTTCCAACCTGCTGGCCGAAGGCCAATCCCGTTACATCTCGGATAACGTGTTTCTTTATCTTTTAGGTGGCCCTGGTACTGAGTTTCGAATTCTTGGCTCGATTGAAGCCGGTCAACCTGTGACACTGCTCAACGAAACCCAAGGTGATTACTCTAAAATCATCGACCATAAAGGCCGTGAAGGTTGGGTACAAACTAACTTAATCAGCTCGACTCAGAGTTTCCGTGAACAAGTGCCAGCGTTAACCTCTGAGCTTGCACAAGCTAAAGCTAAGCTAGCGGAAGTATTAAGTTCAACGGATAACCACGCCGACGAAGTTGCCGAACTGAAGGCTAAGCTAAGCGAGTTAGAAACAAACCTAGCCAAAACCACTCAAGAGCGTGATCAACTGAAGAATGCTGTAGATCGCACCGCCCAAGACGAGCGTTTTGAGCTTTGGCGTCAAGGTGGATTAATCGCAGGTTTAGGTTTAATCCTTGGCATTATTTTAGTGTATTTACCCAGACCACAACGTCGCAGTAAAAAACGTTGGATGTGAGTCTGACACACAAAAAGTCTTAATTTACCTTCCAAAAGCCAGTGTTTTCAAACACTGGCTTTTTTGTCAATCAAGCGTTACATCTACTTATTAACAAGCCAATCAAACAAGCTTCACAATCTTTCACGCTATAGTGTTGTCCGTCACATTTTGGTTGTATAATCGGCGCGCGCAAACCTTCATATTGTATACAAAATATCAAATGCGTTTGGCGCCTCCCAATTTGTTTCAACAATAGCGCCCCAATAACGGCCAAGATGGAAGCGATAACTATGTTCAAAGCGAGTGAAGTGCTGGCAGGCCGCTACGATTCTGCCAATCTCGACGAACTGTTCAAAGCGATCAGCGACAACTACATTGTCGATGAAGAACAATACTTGTCAGAGTTGATCCAACTAGTTCCCTCAAGTGATGAAGCCATAGAGCGCGTCACTCGTCGTGCCCACAAACTGGTTAACAAGGTTCGTCAATTCGATAAAAAAGGTCTGATGGTTGGCATAGATGCCTTCCTGCAACAGTACAGCTTAGAAACACAGGAAGGCATTATCCTGATGTGTTTAGCCGAAGCGCTGCTGCGTATTCCTGATGCGGCCACTGCCGATGCACTGATTGAAGACAAGCTTTCAGGCGCTAAGTGGGATGAGCACATGAGTAAGAGTGATTCTGTGCTCGTTAACGCATCGACCTGGGGCCTTATGCTCACGGGTAAGATTGTTAAACTCGATAAAAAAATCGATGGCACCCCAAGTAACTTACTCAGCCGCTTAGTTAATCGTCTCGGCGAGCCAGTGATCCGCCAAGCCATGATGGCCGCGATGAAGATCATGGGTAAGCAGTTTGTGCTGGGCCGCAACATGAAAGAAGCCCTGAAGAACAGTGAAGACAAGCGTAAGTTAGGCTATACCCATTCATACGATATGCTGGGCGAAGCGGCGTTAACTCGCAAAGATGCTGAAAAATACTATACCGATTACGCCAATGCGATCACTGAGCTCGGTGCTCAAAGCTATAACGAAAATGAATCACCGCGCCCAACGATCTCAATCAAGCTATCGGCATTGCACCCACGTTACGAAGTGGCCAATGAAGACCGCGTTTTAACTGAACTGTACGACACAGTTATCCGCCTTATTACACTGGCTCGCGGCTTAAATATCGGTATTTCTATCGATGCTGAAGAAGTCGATCGCCTCGAGTTGTCACTGAAACTGTTCCAAAAACTGTTTAATTCAGAAGCGGCAAAAGGCTGGGGATTACTCGGTATTGTGGTTCAAGCTTACTCTAAGCGTGCCCTACCCGTACTGGTTTGGTTAACTCGCCTTGCGAAAGAGCAAGGAGATGAAATCCCCTTACGTCTGGTAAAAGGCGCCTATTGGGATAGCGAACTGAAATGGGCCCAACAAGCTGGCGAAGCCGCTTACCCACTTTACACTCGCAAAGCCGGTACTGACGTTTCTTACCTCGCCTGCGCCCGCTACTTGTTATCGGATGCGACTCGCGGCGCTATCTACCCACAGTTTGCTAGCCACAATGCGCAAACCGTTGCGGCGATTTCAGATATGGCGGGCGATCGTCACCATGAGTTCCAACGCTTACACGGCATGGGACAAGAGCTGTACGACACGATTTTGTCGGAAGCTGGCGCCAAATCGGTACGTATTTATGCGCCCATAGGTGCCCATAAGGATCTACTGCCCTACTTAGTGCGTCGTCTGCTGGAAAACGGGGCCAACACTTCGTTCGTCCACAAGCTCGTTGATCCTAAAACCCCAATCGACTCATTAGTGGTGCATCCGCTAAAAAACGCTGACGGGCTATAAAACCCTGGCTAACAATAGAATCGTTTTACCTGCCGATATTTTCGGTAGTGATCGCAAAAATTCCAAGGGACTCAATATGAACATCATTTCCGAATCTGAGCCATTTTTCGCGGCAATAGAACAGTTTAAAAATACCCAATGGCAAGCAGGCCCTCTGGTTAACGGCAAAACCTTAACCGGTGAGCACAAAACCATAGTCAGCCCATACGACACCACCCAAACAGTGGGTCAAGTAGCCTTTGCCGATGATGCGGCCATAGAACAAGCACTTGCGTCTGCTGAAGCGGCGTTTGCCTCATGGGCACGTACGCCGGTTGAAACCCGTGCCTCTGCGCTACAAAAACTCGCTGACTTATTAGAAGAAAACCGCGAAGAATTGATCGCCTTGTGTACCCGTGAAGCGGGCAAGAGCATTCAAGACGGTATCGACGAAGTACGTGAAGCCGTTGATTTCTGTCGTTACTACGCAGTTCAAGCTAAGAAGATGATGGCAAAGCCTGAACTGCTTCCTGGCCCAACAGGAGAGCTGAACGAACTTTTCCTCCAAGGCCGCGGCGTATTCGTGTGTATTAGCCCATGGAACTTCCCATTGGCCATCTTCCTCGGCCAAGTGTCTGCGGCATTAGCGGCGGGTAACACAGTTATCGCGAAACCTGCGGAGCAAACCTCAATTATTGGTTACCGTGCAGTGCAACTTGCTCACCAAGCGGGTATTCCTGTCGAGGTTCTGCAATTCCTACCGGGTACGGGTGCGACTGTGGGTAGCGCAATTACGGCCGATGAACGTATCGGCGGCGTATGCTTTACCGGTTCAACTGGCACAGCAAAACTGATTAACCGTACACTAGCCAACCGTGATGGCGCGATTATTCCTTTAATCGCCGAAACTGGCGGTCAAAATGCCATGGTAGTGGACTCAACCTCACAACCTGAGCAAGTGGTTAACGATGTGGTTTCATCGTCATTCACTAGCGCAGGTCAACGCTGTTCAGCATTGCGCGTACTCTTCCTCCAAGAAGACATCGCCGATCGCGTGATCGAAGTGCTGCAAGGCGCGATGGATGAGTTAGTGATTGGCAACCCAAGCTCAGTGAAAACTGACGTAGGCCCAGTGATTGACGCAACCGCCAAAGCCAACTTAGATGCGCACATCGACCATATCAAGCAAGTCGGCAAGCTTATCAAGCAAATGCCGTTGCCTGCTGGCACTGAAAACGGTCACTTCGTTTCGCCAACGGCGGTTGAAATCGATTCGATTAAAGTGCTTGAGAAAGAACACTTTGGCCCAATCCTGCACATTATTCGCTACAAAGCAGCCGAGCTAAGCCAAGTGATCAACGAGATCAACAGCACAGGCTTTGGCTTAACCTTAGGTATCCACAGCCGTAACGAAGGCCATGCCCTTGAAGTTGCAGATAAAGTGAACGTGGGTAACGTGTATATCAACCGTAACCAAATCGGCGCAGTGGTGGGTGTACAGCCTTTCGGCGGTCAAGGCCTGTCAGGCACTGGCCCTAAAGCCGGTGGCCCACACTACTTAACCCGTTTTGTGACTGAAAAGACTCGCACTAACAACATCACCGCCATCGGTGGTAACGCGACGTTACTGTCTTTGGGTGATGGCGAAGAATAAGCATACTAAACCCTCGTTTTAGATTACCGCGATGCATCTTGGGTCGCGATAACTAAACAACAAAAAAGCCAGACTGAGTCTGGCTTTTTTATTGGGATGTGAAACGACACTTGGGTGTATTGCAAGAGCTCACTTAGCCTTGCATCAAACTAACCTTGTTCATTATGACATCTCGATCATGACACATACTTCACTACATATCCGTCATTAAGACAGGTTGTCCAAAACCTTTGAGTTCAGCATGGGAGGACTCAAAATACTGCTGCCAAAACTGTTTTAACGGCAACATCACTTGGCCGCCTCTAAATCCTTTTGACGTTGCAGGTACCCAACCCGCACCTAACACATAAATATCTGCCTGCTTAAAGTCACTCAGCATATTCGCGTTTTGGATTTTTAGCATTTCTTGCTCAGGCTCGATGACTTTTAAGGTATTTTTACTGTAAAAACTGGTCACGTCTGAATTCTCAACCATATCAGACACCAGTAACAATACCCGACGTCCTTCGGTATCAGCAGCCACTTGCGGCGCAATAACCTGAGATAAATTACTGAGGATTTCAGTTTTAGGCAAATCCACATCATTAGGTTTAAAGGCATGTTTTATATGGGCATCAATCTTACTTCTAACAAACTGAGCCTGTTTATTCATGCAGCTATCAAAGGTCATTAAATTTTTCTTCGATACATCATCTCTGTCAGCAATATCAGTATCCAACCTGCCGCTAAACAAGACATCGGTATAAAAATCTTTCACATAAGCACTAAAGCTGATGATAGTGATCTTATCCCCAGGTTGAAGAAAGAGATGCACCTTCTCATGAACTAGCTTTTTAATATTAATATCTGGTGAGAAAGTTCCATCAATCGCCACAAACAAGTGTCGGCTAGATACCGTCGTCGCTGTCAGTGGATCAATTTTGGCAAATTCGTAGCAGCTTTTAATGTCATTTCTCTCGGCAGCTACGGCCGGCAAACACATAGACATAGACATAGCTAGTGTGCCAAACAAGCCAGTAAGCGCCAACTTAGCGAGCGTTGTCATTTCAGTCATTAACTCAACTCTCCAAGCATCTCTTTGCGTAAACGATCGCGCATCTGCTCTTCAGTTTCGACAGGCTTTTTCCGCTGAGCGATTTCAGCAAGCAACTCTTGTCGAATACGCTGTTCAGCTTGTTCTGGCGTTTCAGCTTCAGCGGCCTTTTTAGCGCTCGCTTCTGCAACAAGCTCTGCTTTCAATCTTGCTTCCATCGCTTCTGCCGCTTCAGGAGCCTCTACTCCCTCAACAGCATTCGTCGTTGCTACTACAGGAGTACTCTTCATCGCCTGATGACTAGCTAACGTTTGATGCTCGCGTAAACGTACAGATTGATCATATCGGCTTTCCGCATTGCCTAAATCTTCCATGTACGTCAGGAATGAACGATCACCACATGCCTCCAATACCTCTAAAACCTTAGGATCTTGGCAATTAGTTTCGGCTTTTTGATTCATTCTTTGCTGCAAGTTAGTTAAGCGTTTCTGGGCCACACGCGCGACTTGTTGCTTTAAACGAGAATAGTGTGTTTTGAACTCGCGCTCACTTTTAAAGTTACCAATTTCTTTACGGGCATCTTTAGAATGTTTGCCAGCAAATCCCGTTTTAAAACCGATTAAAATACCGAAAATTTGCAATAAAATGAATAGGAAGGCAAGAAATATAAAAGTCCCCCAACCGCCTTTCTGCTCACGCTCCCATATGTCAGTATCGGTTTTAGCATCGGCACTTTTAGACTCTTCCACTAAGAATGCAGGCGGTGCTTCGGCATAAGGGTCTTGCTCTTGATAAAGCCCACTGTTTTGCTGGATATTAACTTCGTCAATATGCATCTTTTCAAGTACTTGACCACGCACATAGGTAGCCAATACAGCAATCACTAAAATCGCAATAGCAGTAATTGTTGTAATGAAATAGCGAGGCTTAACTTCAGCATTAGTAGAAATCCGATTAATGACTTGCTTATATTGCGGTTCATCATCATCTTCAAAGGTTTTATCTAAATTAATACGAGTATTAGGCGCTAACTCTGGTGTAGCCTTATCGCGGTTTTTAGCATTTTTCCACCATACTTTGGCCTTTTTAATGAGCGAGTTCGCATGCAGCTCGTGCCCAGTAAAGTGAGTCAAACCAACCAGTAAAACCGAAATGATAAAGGCAATACCCACGGCACCTTGTTGCTGGAGTTTTTCCGATGCACCAGGGATGGTAAAACCAGAAAGTACATAACTGAATCCCATAGCCTCAACAAATACTAAGGCAGCAATCAATATCCAACCCAAAATATGTAAGTTGTTACGGCCGTTTTCAGTCACTTTGCCCAAATAATCTTGGCTTTTACTGAAAAGCTCTTCGTCCTTATTCACTTTCTCATAATGAGCAGCAAAATCGGTACAAAGTGCGACTTCTGTATTTAACCAGTCCTTGTCGTAGATCTTAACTTGAGTTTCATAATCTTTCGCTAAGCGACTTTCCTTGCCGATTAATGGAAAGGCATACCATGTATTAAGCCACCAAAAACTGACTTTATCCCACCAAACCGTAATCACGACCACAAGAACCATCAACGAAAGTAACAGCGACACTAGCGCGCGATACTCATTAAACAACATAGACACAAAATCCATTTCCCACTCCTAGGCGTATTGCTTATAACAATTTAGGTTCAAAATCGGCTTCATAAACCGTTTTATTCTTTTCATAATACAACTTGCCAGCAATCGCGGTCGCGGAACGATCAATTGGCATCACAACATCCATACAGCGCACTGGAGAGTCTTTTTCTGTTGTAAAAACACGATATAACAAGCCTTTATCACCATAATAAGTTTCTACATGGCTAGTGAGCTGATAGTTAGGCGCATCTTTACTTGAACCTTTGTAGTTCTTCCAAATATTCACTTTAGGCGCAGAGACAGCCGTACCAGTGTCTTTAATCACAGCCACAGGGGTTAAGCCAATATAGTGACCATTCACTTTATTTACCCAAACGGTACCGTTCATGCCCGGTAAGTAATCAGCAGTGTTGTAGTCATTACGGTTGTAACTCTCACCCGTAGCTAAACTCTTCACATCACCAGTAACCCGAGGTCCTTCAACTGCGCAGTTTAAGCTCGAAACTTCAGATGCATAGGCCTTGCTGAACAATGCAAAACCGCTCTCTTTCTTAACACCCACTAACTGGGTGAAATTCGTCGATGGATCGAGCATTTTTTTACCGCCAAAATCGACTAAGGCTTTTTGCAGCTTCACTGGCTCAAGCAATTTGACGATTTCCGACTGAGTCATTTGTATTTGAGCGGGTTCGGAGGTAGAGATACTCGGTTTGCTTGACTGAGTTGTAGGCTGCTTTACCACTTGAGTGGGTTTGACTGTGGCAACTTTATCCTGTGAGCGGCGAGACAAATAACTTAAGTTAGTCTTCTGCTTATAAGAATAGGCCAGTAATTGGTCGGGTTTGCCATCGATCTCAACAATTTCTACTCGACGATTTTTTGCCTTGCCAGCGTCATCGCTGTTAGCTGCAACGGGTTGTGATTCACCCGCACCTTGGAAGAATAATCGCTCTGTAGGAATGCCTGCTTGATTAAATAGGGTAGCCACATAACGTGCTCTTGCTTCGCTGAGCTCTTGATTTAACGCCTCTCCACCACTGGCATCGGTATGCCCAGTAATCAGGATGTTTTGTTTTGAGTCTTTATAAATAGCGGCGAGTTTTTGAAATTTTTGCTTAGCTTTTGGCGTCGCCTCTGAAGATCCTGAAGTAAACATCACTTCACTATTGCTCGAAACCGTTGCAGCCATTCCTACAACTTGGTAATTAGCGTATTTATCTGAATCTTCCTTCGACATCGTTTGTTCGGTTGAGCTGATCAGTAAACTACTTTGCTGCTCATCGGATGCTTTCGAAGCACTGATTGAAGTAAATTGAATATCAAGATTTTCTGTTTTCGCTAACTGTTCTAATGCTTCACGCTTTTGTTGAAAATCATAACCAACGGTACAACCAATCGCGGCACCAGCGGCACCGCCATAAAGCATACCTTCTTTGCCACCCAAATAATTCCCAATCAATACACCTAAACCAGTACCAATAGCACAACCAATAACCGTTTCTTTATTGTTTTCGACGGATTGAGTGATAGCACAACTGCTAAGTGATAATACGCCAGCCACCGCAAGCGATATGGATTTTAAATTAGACGTCATAGTCATCCCTAACTTTTAAAAATTCAAAATTGAATTTTAGATACAATCAATTAAGTTAAGGATTAGAAGAAATTAGCCTATAAAAGTCAATCTAAAGTTGATACCAATGTAATCAAAACATTAATTAAGGCTGAAATTTGTAAGTTACTTTATATCAAGGATATCTAAATAACTGACACCTAGCGCTGTCATAAAACGACTTCATACTAGGGCGTGTTGACGTTTCGAGATTAACTTTTGTTCGCTTTGGCAAGCTAGTGATCGCGAAACGAGGAGTGAAGTGTCGTTATTCAACTCAAATGACGAGCGGCTTGTGTAATAGTAAAGTAAGAGCAATAGCTTGCCAGACGAACCCTTCGGGCAACGTTTGGCTGTCGTTTCTGCCGCGTTATCGCCCGTTTATGTAGAATAACTACACCACACGGGCTTTGCCTTGCATAAAAGCCAGCCAAATCACGGCAAAAATAACCCTGAAACGTCAACATGCCCTAATGTGAGATAACAATCACTATGCAAAAAAATCATTACAGGAAATCGTTTCTCAGTTGCACCGAGTCTTTCATAGACCCCATAATCTGCAAATAACGAATACTCTCTTTTCTGCTGATATTACATTTTACTAAGGTGGCTATGACATTTTCGCTGTTAGATATTTCTGCATTGGTGTGGTTTATCGTTTCTTGGGCTGGCTATACCGCCTTTGCCCGTCGTAAGGCGAAAGATACCGACTGTATTGCCCGTGGTCTGCATAAGCATAGAATTTACTGGATGCTTGAGGTGATGACCCGCGGTGTGCGTGTGGGTGATGCGGCGCTGCTGGCCAACCTTGAGCGCAATATTGCCTTTTTTGCCTCGACTACGCTGTTTGTGCTCGCGGGTGTGCTGACCTTATTTGCACAAGTTGAGCGACTAGAAAGTGTTATTGCGACGATTCCCTTCGCCACGCCACCGAATCATGCGTTGGTGCAAGTCAAGCTCGCCTTGCTAGTCAGTATTTTTGTGATGGCCTTCTTCCAGTTTACTTGGTCGATGCGCCAATACGGTTTTGTGAACGTGATGATAGGCGCGGGTCCTTTAGACAGCGATGGCTCAAACGACAATCTCAAATCCTACGCAAGACAGATGGCGACGGTACAAGATCAAGCGGCGCACTCCTATAACTATGGCTTACGCGCCTATTACTTTTCGATGGCAGTATTGTGCTGGTTTGTGCACCCGATACTCTTTATCTCAGCGAGCTTATTTGTGGTCGCGACCTTATATCGCCGCGAGTTTAAGTCCCGCGCGGTTCTGGCGATCACTGCGGCAAAAGGCCATCTGCAAATAGAGAGTCAAGTGCGGGAAACGGCACGCAACCATAAAATAGAATCATAACCTTAGCGGTTTAGGTCGCAGGTATCATCTTGGTTGAAATTATTGTTCTATACTCTTTGGGTTATGTTTCTATTGAAATACTGGGAGAGTGCTATGAGCGATAACTTATTAACCTTAGATGAAGTGTGCAAAATGTTAGATAAAACACCTGCGACCATCAAACGTTTCGCTCGGGAGAATTTACTTTCGAGTGTTCAAGATGGTGACGAATTGAAATTTCCTGAAGCGGAAGTGAAACGCTATCTCGCCTTTTCACAACGCTTAGGCTAAAACGCATTTGGCAATTAACGGCAAATAAAGCGGGATAACCGCTGCTTAATCGTTTAAGTTTGTGAAAGTGGCTTGAATGTAAATGCGATGCTTAAGTTTAAATACAAGGCTTAAGTTTAAGTCGTCGATAGCGAGTTAAAACAAACCTTGAATGCGATATGGACAGTGACGCTCAAAGGGATTTGAACTTAGCCATAGCGGTTTGTTGCGAGAGATTGCTTAGCCGGATTTAGCATCCGGCCATTAAACTTACGCCGCTAATCTTTAAGCTACTAAACGTTAAGCTATTAAATGTTAAGCCATGAACCTTAAGCTATGAATCCCACAAGATTGAACCATCACTGATCATTTAAAGCCTGCTGCAACTGCCGATAGGATAACAACTCCCGCTGCGTTTCACTTAAACCCAAATCGGCGGCGAGTTGTTGTAATTGCGCTTCATACTTAGGCAACAAGGTTTCATCGTTAGTCATAATCGCAAGCTCAGCAAAATCTCCTAAGCCTTCGAGATGATCGATTGTTAGATGAAATTCACCGAGAAAATAGATACTGCGGCGCTTTTTAATTTCCAGTACGCACTTATAACCTAAGGTATGCAGCATACTTTTTGCCTTGGGCGCTTCAGTGATATTAACGGCTTCACAGCGGTCTTTTTCCGGCCCTTTCACTATCCACAGCATAATCCCCGATGGCTGCATCTCACGGATGCACAAGCTCTTGTGCTCGCCTTTAAGTGATTGTGATGGCAGATCAAAGTAACAGTCATGCTCAAAATTATCTTCGAGCATGATCTCAGGATTTTTCATCTGCAAGGCAGCGAAAAAAGCGTGGCGATCCAATAAGCGATATTTAAGCTCGACCTCAAATTTACCATTAAAATGGGCATTGATTTGTGGGGCTAACGCTTCTGGCATCGCAGGGTTCATCGATTTATATCCGCTTTTAATGGGTAAAAAATATCGCTATTCATCATATTGAACGTCAAAGGTTTGAGCGATAAAGGCTTGAATACAGGAGGCTTAAGCGAGTCTTTGGTATAAGGCCTGATACTCTGCACTGTCTTCAATTAAGCTCTGGTGAGTGCCAGACGCAATAATCTTACCCTGACCGAGTAGATGAATGTGATCCATCTTCGCCATAGCAGTTAAACGATGGCTAATCATCAGCAAGGTTTTATCCTGAGCAAACTCAAACAGTAAACTTAAAATTTCTCGCTCGGTACGCTTATCAAGCCCTTCGGTTGGTTCATCGAGCAATAGCAGCGGCGCATCACGCAGCAGTGCTCTTGCTACACCAATACGGCGCTGCTCGCCACCCGAAAGCTGACGTCCACCTTCACCAATCCACATATCCAGCGGCTTATCACCCGTGAGTAAAGCGCCAAGTCCAACCCGCTGTAACACATCAATCAAGCGCTTATCGTGGGCCGTGCGTTTCTCGCCTTCGATAACTGGTAAGGCTATTACTAAATTTTCCCGTAAAGTGCCCGCAAACAAATAGATGCGTTGGCTAATCACAGTCATCGCATCCCTAAGCCCGCGCTCGCTGTACTCTGCAAGTGGGAGACCGTCGAGCTTTATGTGCCCTTGCTGCGCTTGCCACTCGCGGGTAATCAGCGCCAGTAAACTCGACTTACCGCAACCCGTTGGCCCAAGTAGCGCGACTTTTTGCCCCGCTTTTATTTCAAGGGACAAACCTTGCAGCACGTGTTGATCGTCTCGATAACCAAAGTGGATATCTTCAATCTGCAATGCGCCATATTTTGCCTTAAGGCCAGTATCGGTAACAAATTGAATATCGGCCTCTTGTTCGGTGATTTCGTTAATCCGTGTCGCCGCCAATACACAGCCAGACAAATGCTGAAACGCGCCCGCAATCGGCATCATCATCTCAACGCAGGCCATAGTGGCAAACACCATAAGCGCAAACATGGGGCCCGGCGGCACCGCATCACCCACACCTTGAGCGGCTAAATAAAGCATCATGATCAAGGCTGAGCCAGTGGAGAGGATCAACATGGCTTGGCTGAGCGCTGTGATATTGGCCATCGCACTTTGGCTTTTAAATAGATTTGCCTCTGCCTCGTTTAGTTTTTGTCTGAATCTGTCGTTGGCGCCAAATAGGCTGAGTTCGGCTTGGCCTTGCAGCATATCTAACAACTGCACCCGATAATGACGCTTGGTTTCGAGCATAGTCCGGCTCGGCATGTGCCCAAGGCGATAAAATAGCAGTGGCATCACCAGCCAAACGGCGACTAAAAATAGGCAAAGACTCAGGGCAAGTTTGGCATCGAACCAAGCAAGAAACAGATACAAGAGCCCAGTCATCAGCAGTGATGCCGCCATAGGCGTGAGCAGTCGCAGATATAGATGATCTAGGGTATCGATATCGGCCACTAAGCGATTGAGCATGTCGCCACGGCGTAGCCCCTGCAGATTTTTAGCACTTAGCGGCAAGAGTTTTCGCCACGCCCAAACGCGAAGCTCAGTCAGCAACTTAAAGGTCGCCTCATGGGTCGCTAAACGCTCGCCATAACGACTGGCGGTACGGGCAATTGATAAGAAACGCACGCCGCCCGCAGGAGTAAAAAAGTTAAATGACTGGGCCGTAACTATCGTCAAACCCGCGACCGCAGTAGCAGAAAGAAACCAGCCCGACAGTGACAGTAAACCTATGCCAGCCATTAAGGTAATAATGGTCAGCAGCAAGCCCACGGACATCATCAGCCATTGGCGTGAGAATAATCGAATAAAAGGGATTAGCACTTTCATTGGGCCTCTCCTTTAGTGGGCTCAGCGGCACTGTCGAGTAGAGCGTCACTATCAATCTGCGTCTCACTTGCGCTTGCCGATAACGGTACAAGTTCAATATCCGCCACGGACTCAACATTTTCACGCAGTAAGGTTTGGAATAAGCCGTGCGTGTTAGACAAAGTGGTAAAGTCGCCCCACTGCACTATCAAGCCTTTATCGAGCACAAGAATAGTATCCATTTGATCTAACTGATCTAATCTGTGGGTCACCATAATGCACATCTTACCCGCCATGGCGCGATTCAGCGCAGAACTCACCGCCTGCTCACTCTGGCTATCTAAACTGGCTGTAGGTTCATCAAGGACAAACAAACTCGCCTGCTGCCCAAGCGCCCTTGCTAAGGCAATACGCTGGGCTTGGCCGACGGATAAACCGGAAGATTGCTCACCGACCGGCGCATCTAATCCCAGTGGCTGCGCCTTAACGAAGTCGCTAATATTGGCCTCTGCCAGCAAGTGCCACAGCCTATCGTCAGGCAAAGTTGGGTCGGCTAAAGCTACGTTATCCCGCACAGTACCGTGGAATAACTGCGGTTCTTGGCCCAGCCAAGCTAAATGCTGTCGCCAATGGGCTAAATCTAATGCGGATAACTCATGGCCATTGATCAGCAAATGTCCCTTGTAAGGTAAAAATCCCAATAAGGCATTGAGTAAACTGGTTTTCCCCGCGCCGCTTGGGCCAACTAAGGCTAAACGTTGATTGTCTTTTAATTCAAAACTCAGCGGGCCGAGTAAACGCGTGCCATCAACACTAAACACTTCAAGATTGTCGGCACTCAGGGTTTCTATGCTATTGATGCGCACGTGGCCGACAAACTCAGGTTCGGGATGTTCGAGCAAGGTAATCAAGGCTTCCGCCGCACCGACGGCCTGCGCCTTAGCGTGGTAATGAGTGCCCATATCCCGCAGCGGTTGATAAAACTCAGGGGCTAAAATCAGAATAAACAGCCCAGTAAACAGGCTAAATGGAATACCGACTATTTGAGGATCTGTACTCGAGTTGATATTGGCATGGGCGCCATAGTAGCCAAAATCTAAGTGACCTAAGTAACTGAAACCAAAATAAACCGCCAGCACAGCAATCGAAACCGCCGCAAAAAACTCTAATACCGCCGAGCTTAAAAAAGCCATCCGCAGTACCGACATAGTGCGACTACGGAACTCTTCCGAAGCAGTGGCGATTACCTTTAGCTCAGCATCACCACGGTGGAAGAGTTTCAACGTGCTTAAGCCTTTTAATCTATCCATAAAGTGACCGCTTAATCTTGCAAGCGCACTGAAATTCTTGCGATTGGCATCGGCAGCGCCCATGCCAACTAAGATCATAAACATAGGGATTAACGGCGCTGTGAGTAACAGAATTAATCCTGCCGCCCAGTTAATAGGGAAAACCGCCGCTAAAATGAGGATGGGAATAAAACCAGCAAGGCTGATTTGCGGAAGATATCTGGCATAAAAGTCTTGTAAATCTTCGACTTGCTCTAACACTATGCTGGCCCAACTGCCTGCGGGTTTACCTTTAATAAACGCCGGACCTAGCTTAGTCAACTTATCCATCACTGCCGCGCGAATATGACCACGAAGGCGCTTACCCGCCTCAAAACTGGCGCGTTCACGGCCATAAGCCAGCAAGGCGCGCAGTAACATCAAGGCGATTAACGCAATCAAATGAGGAGTATAAGTATCAATACTCACGCTGGAACTGACCATTTGGGCATTGGCAGTTAGCGGTATGACTTGCTGCCCCATGATCACGCCATCCAGAATCGTCGCGATAATATAAGCCTGCGCCACCATAGCGACGGCGCTTATCATCCCAAGCCATAACGACAATTTAAGGAACAAGCCACAGGCTTTTTTTTGGGCTTTAAGCCAAACAAGAAGGGATTTTTCTAACGACTTATCCATGGTGCTCCAACAAGAAAACAATTAAGCGACTCGTAGCGGGGATCGGCTATCGATAACACTCAGTTTAAGGGGGCTTGCAACGGTTAAAAAGTTCCGATAGGGACGCAGTATCGCAGGCATCTAAAGCAGATGAAACCCTATTACAGACTTTTGCTAGCAGACTCACAAAAACGAGCTAAAGATAAACAAATCCCTGAGTTAACGGAACTTTCCCTAGCACTAGCCTGTTTGGGGAAACTTAAAGTATTTAACTCTGATCAGTGAATCGCAGTAGTCAGTATTTAAAAAATGCGAGCTAACCATAAGCTAGCTCGTTGTTTATATTGAAGACTTACTGCACTGCGCCGTATTTCACTAACACATGCCAGAGTAACTTAAGTTCGTGGGCGACTTGAGCACGGTTACCGCGTTCGCGCCAATGCTGGGGTGAATGATATAAATCCCGCGCGGCCACACCTATGGCATAGGCATCGACTCTGTCTTCTATGGCGATACGATTAGCGAGCGATGGCATAGTCGGCCCGCGAAAATCGCTGGGGATCTGCGCCGTATGTAAGCTAAAACCATCATGATATTGCAGCTCGATATCATATCTGTCGCAAATCTTGCTTAAGCTGGCGCCAATATCAGTGCCTTTAAAGCTTGGATCGGCCACCAGCATGGCGATATCTTCATCGAGGGAAACATCACCGTGGATCTGCGCCTCGATATAATGATCGAGATTATTCGATAACGGCCGCTCGAAACGTGACAGCAAGGAAGCATTGAGCTGATGCCCCAAATAATGAATCACATTCAGTGGCTTAAAGTCGGATTTGCCTAAGGCATAGTGACGCTCAAAACTCTCGGTCAGCAGCGCCGCTAACACATCATCGAAGTATGATAGCGTGCCCTTCTCTTTCGGATTGCGGTACGAGTCGAGATAACAAAAGGTTGAACGTGCCATCACACTGGCGTGGGTCAGCAAATAACAGCTACCAAAACGCGGCGCGGGGCCGTCCTGCCACATGCCCAGATCGAGTGCGCCATATTTAGGCCGAGATTTAGTGCCCTTGTATACATCACCAAATAGCTGATTTTCCCAGTGATCCCTTGGGCCGCCTAATTCAGGGGATAACTGACCGTTGGAAATATGGGTCTCAAACTGACTGCGGTATTGACCATCGCGCAGCAAACCTTCGGCCACTGTCATACCACGGCTGTCGATTCTGTCGGGGTGAAAATGCAGCGCAATTCGGCCGCAGTTGAGCAATTGTTTGAGGGCGAGTTGCATCTCATGCATGGGGATGTTCGACATCTGCTGCACATTTTTAATCACAGCGACGGCCTGTTCACTGCGACCTCGAGCAAGACGTTCAATATGCTGTATCGCTGTCATAATCCACCTATAAATGAGAGGCGTTTAACCGTTTCCCGCGTTGGCTCATCCTAAAATAAACACGAGAGTAATCGCAAGCATGCAGAGAATAGATATTGAAGAATTCTACTCCCATCGTCTTGAGTTTATACCACTCAAATTAATCTAGCGTGATCTAACGCTAACTCACTCTAATTTTTAGATAAAAAAGTCGACGAGTTAACTTTAAACCGGCCTGTTTCGCTGATTGAATCAGCCTGATAGCCATACTGTACATTTGGTGAGTCCATTAGGCTCAACCGCACCCCAAAATAACAGTAAAAGTGCACCCCCAAAGCCTCTACCAATACAAAACGGCACTTCGTAGGACGCAGATTCGCCCTCAATAAGCTCAAATTCGGCTGAGGAAACTTGCGCCTAAAAGATAAGCGAGACCGAGTGAAAGCCGCTGACAAGCGATTTATGTGCCAATATGAATGAAACCCGCTGTAAAAGTCTTTATTCGATGGCACTTAGGGCCCCGATCCTGTAAGCTGCACGCCCGCCAGCAGACCTGGCTATTGACCATAAATGCAGCAAAGCGTTGCCACAAGAGACCAATCTATGAGTTTTACCTCCCTGGGCTTATCGGCCCCGATACTTAAAGCCGTTGCCGAACAAGGCTACGACACACCTTCGCCAATCCAAGCTCAAGCAATTCCAGCTGTGCTTCAAGGCAAAGATGTGATGGCGGCCGCCCAAACAGGAACAGGTAAAACAGCAGGTTTCACCCTACCTATGCTCGAACTCCTGAGTAAAGGTAACCGTGCCCAAGCAGGCCAAGTGCGCGCATTAGTGTTAACTCCGACACGCGAATTGGCGGCTCAGGTTGCAGAAAGTGTTGAAACCTATGGTAAGAATTTACCAATGCGCTCAGCGGTAATATTTGGTGGCGTGCCTATCAATCCACAAATCGCGAAATTGCGCCACGGTGTCGACGTATTAGTCGCCACACCAGGTCGATTGATGGATTTGTACAATCAAAAAGCGGTGAAATTCAGCCAGCTTGAAATCTTAGTATTAGATGAAGCCGATCGCATGCTCGACATGGGCTTTATCCGCGATATCCGTAAGATCCTGGCCATTTTACCTAAGCAACGCCAAAACCTGATGTTCTCAGCCACCTTCTCCGATGAAATTCGTGAACTGGCAAAAGGCTTAGTGAATAATCCGGTCGAAATTTCGGTTACGCCACGTAACGCGGCGGCGACCACAGTAAAACAATGGGTTTGCCCAGTCGATAAGAGCCAAAAATCGGCACTGTTGATCCAACTCATCAAGCAAAACGATTGGCAACAAGTGCTGGTATTCTCGCGCACTAAACATGGCGCTAACCGTCTGGCGAAAAGCCTTGAAGATGCGGGCATTAAAGCCGCCGCTATCCACGGTAACAAGAGCCAAACCGCCCGTACTAAAGCTTTGGCCGACTTTAAAAATGGTCAAGCTCGCGTACTGGTTGCAACCGATATCGCTGCCCGTGGTTTGGACATTGACCAATTGCCACAAGTGGTTAACTTCGACTTACCGAACGTGCCAGAAGATTATGTGCATCGTATCGGCCGTACTGGCCGCGCTGGCGCATCGGGTCAAGCTGTGTCACTGGTGAGTAACGAAGAAATCAAACTGCTGAACGATATCGAGCGTTTGATCAATCGCGTATTAGACCGAGAAATGGTTGAAGGCTTTAACCATGTATTGCCTGAGTCACGTTTAGGTGGCGGCGGAAAAAGCAGCGGTAAATCAGTGCCAAGCCGTAGAAATACCCGCAGCTCAAACCAACCTAGCTCACGCGATGGTGCCCCAAGAAGCGCCGAGCATAAAGACGGTCAACGCAGCGGTGACGTCGCGCGCGGCCACAAGCCAAACGACAAGAATCCAAGACACAGCGGTGAAGCCAGTAGCGCACCTCGTGCTGATTCAGCCAAACCACGTCCACCACGTTCAAACGATGGCCGTGCCAATAGCGCAGGCGCTAGTCGTCCAACTGAAAGCCGTTCAGGTTCTGGCGAAAATCGTGGCCAAGCGGGTGAGAACCCTTACGCCAATGGCCCAAAGAAAAACACCCGTCGCCCAAATAACGGCGCGAGTCGTCCAAGAAATTCACAGGATTAATGCACACGCTGAGCGAACTCGCTAGGCGATTTAGCCGCATTAAGCCCTAAAAAGAAACGCCCAACTCCGCATGGAATTGGGCGTTTTTGTTTGTCTTTGTTTATATATTCAACAAGCTGCACAATACGTTTAGCGCGTTACCCACACTTTGACCAATAACTCGCTTGAACAATCGCCACTTTAAACAACTGCCTTAAAAAAACTTTAAACAGCAACCTAAGTTAATTCGCCTTAATATCTGGCAACTGCTGCAGGACTTCATCCGTAAAATAGGGTTCATCTTCAACCCAAAAAATGTAGTCGAGCCCTAGGTAGTTTTGTGCAAAATCCAGCAGATCAGGCACAGTATTCTTTTTACCTGTCTTGGGATTAATCTGCCGCAAATTACCGTCTTGCACCGCCATGCCTTTCACCAATGCCGCTGGATATTCTTTAATAAAGGCGTAACTCTGTCCCATATGGCCTTTACGATATGGCATTAAATCTGGGCCACCTACACCCATATTGAGCGCTTTGGCTTGCGCAAATAAGCCTCGCATATAGCCTTTGTCATTCCATGGCAGCCATTCGTCTGGTAAAAAGTTCAAATACACCATAGCGATTGAATGCTGAAATGACTCAGCTAATACCTGCATGTTTTCGCCAATCGCATCGATATAGTCTTTAGGATTAAAATCACTGGGGAACGTCGTTGTTCCGTCAGCGTTTTCAGTCCCCACTTCAATTGAGCTTTCACTAAAGTTGATACCAGTGATTTTCCCATCAAACTCTTGGCCTAGCTGGCGCACCAATTGCTGATAACGCGCACGTACTGCAGGCTCCCACATTTTGGCAGACCAACCATATTCGTCATCCGTCACAGGTTTATTGGGATCACGCTCTGGCGCGCTCAGCATGCTTTGCTTCAACACACCGCCTTGATAAATCGGAGCATCGAGCAAATACTGAGGCACGTTAAACCTCGGCGTAAAGGATTTCTCTTGAAGCTGGATCCACAATTTTTTGCCTATCGAATCGAGATACGCAATATCGGCCCTAATCGCGCTGAAATCATATTCGCCCTGCTTAGGCTCTAAACTGCGCCAAGTATAAACAATCTGCGCACCGCCAAAACGGGGATCGCGCAGCGCCTTGTCGGCACGAATGTTTTCTCCGTTTTCCTCACGATGATTAATATAAATGAAGTGCTGTAACGGTTGCGACGCTGGTTGTGACTCTAATTGCCGCTCTGGTTGTGACGCTGGCTGCAACTCTGGCTGAATTGATGCAGCGCTCGCTGCGCTCAAAAAGATGCTTAGTAAAATCGTCCATCGAAACATAAATACTCCAAACCGATACGGGCCTTATCACCTGACAAAGTCGTTAATCTGCTCATTTATTTTTACCCTGAATCACTTCTATCACAGGCAAGCTGAGGGGCATATCAATTAAGCAGACAAATACAAAGTGTTACTTAACTTCCTGCCAGAATTAACATTTACAAAACAAACAGACTCAGTCACTGCATTAATCACCCAATAAAAAAGGGAATAAACTCAGGTTTATTCCCTTTAAAAATAGAGCGAATTAAATCGAGGTACGATTCAACTCAAGCTAGGCCAAACTTACTTCATTGGCCAAGCGCGGTAAGATTTACCTTTAATGCGGCCGCCAGTTAACTTGCTCAGCGCTTTCTTGGCAACCTTACGATTAACGGCCACATAGGCGCGGTAATCGGTCACTTGGATTTTACCCACCTGTGATCCTTCGATACCGTTTTCGCCCGTCAGCGCGCCTAGGATATCCCCTGGACGCAGTTTTTCTTTCTTACCGCCATCGATCTGCAAAGTGATCATGGTTGGCGCTGCAGGCGTGTTGCCGAGCAGGCTTTCTGATGGCAGTGATTCGCTGGTAATTTCGCGCTCTAAATACTCTTCTAACAAGGCAATCTTGTAACCGTCTTGGTCGTTATAGAAGGTATAAGCGGCGCCTTTACTGCCCGCACGGCCAGTACGACCGATACGGTGAATGTGCACTTCGGTGTCGTAGGCGACGTGATAGTTAAACACGGCATCCAGTGCATCGATATCTAAACCACGGGCGGCAACGTCGGTCGCCACTAAGACACAGGCACTCTTATTAGCAAATTGCAGCAGGGTTTCGTCCCTGTCTCTTTGCTCTAAATCACCGTGCAAAGCCAATACGCTAAAACCTAAACCTTCAAGCTCATCGGCCACTTTTTGGGTTTCGCGTTTCGTGTTACAAAACACCACCGCGCTTTCAGGCTTATGTTCTAACAACAATAATTGCAGCGCTTGCATACGCGCCTTGTCATCGTCTAAATGATAAAAATGTTGGGCGATGCTCAAGCTGTCGTGATTACCTTCAACTTTAACCATGCTTGGGTCATACATGATTTGCTTAGCAATCGATTGAATTTGCTCCGGGAACGTCGCGCTGAATAGCAACGTCTGACGCTCACGTGGGGCTTGTTCGATAATCGCATCGAGGGCGGGTTGGAACCCCATTTCTAACATGCGATCGGCTTCATCGAGCACTAACATGTTGAGATTGCTTAAATCTAAGCGATTGCGATCTAAGTGATCGACGATACGACCCGGCGTACCCACAATAATGTGCGCGCCGTGTTCCAGCGAGCCGACTTGTGGCCCCATAGGCACACCGCCGCAAAGTGTCAGTACTTTAACGTTATGAATACCACGGGCAAGGGTACGGATTTCCTGCGCCACTTGGTCGGCCAACTCGCGGGTTGGGCATAACACTAAGGTTTGAATACGAAAGCGTTTAACGTCTAACTTGTTCAGTAATCCTAAGCCGAAGGCGGCCGTTTTACCCGAGCCAGTTTTACCCTGACCTATCACATCCTGCCCCGCTAAAATGGGTGGCAAACTTTGCGCCTGAATTGGCGTCATCTCGTTGTAGCCCATAGAAGAAAGGTTCTCAAGCAGTTCGGGTTTTAGCTTAAGAGTCGAAAAAGCCATTGATGGATTAGGCTTAGTATCAGAGTTGCTCAAGGTGAATATCCTGTGGTGGGTAACGAAGCGGCTGCTAGGTTACTGAAATTGCGTTACTTATCGATTAAACTGTTCTATCAAGATTCAGGTTAGCTTTGGACTAGCTTGAGTTTAGATTTAAGCTCTAGGCTCGCTCAACCCAAAAGCACGGCTATTGTAGCAACAAAGCGCGGCTTTTGCCTCAAGTCCTTAAGCAATAGACATAGCAGGCGTGAACAACTACAAAAAAGCCCTGTAGCAATACAGGGCTTAGATTTAGGCTTGGGTTTAGAATTAGCTCAGCGCGGCAGATTTAACAAATTACGCGATGTGGCCGAAACGCCCTTCTTGATAATCGCGAATCGCCTGCTGAATTTCCGCTTGGGTGTTCATCACAAAGGGACCCATCTGGACGATTTTTTCACGGATAGGTTTACCCGCAAACAGTAACATCCCAGCGCCACGCTCATCGGCTTTAAGCTTAAGCACACTTTGGCTATCAAGCACTAAAAACTCGCCCTGATGATATGACCACTGTGAATCTTCACCCTTGCTTAAGTCACCTTGGTACAAGTACAAGGCGACAAACTCATGTTGAGACAAATCAAGCGTGGCCTCAGTGTTTGGCGCTAGGCTCAAATCAGCAATGGCAGCCTCACCCGCTAATCCTTGGATAGCCGCACTAATCAGTGGTTGTTCTTTAAAGCCCCAATCACCCGCTAAGGCTTTTAAGCTAGCGCCAGTGTTATTGGTCGCTTCAACGCTAGCGCTACCCGCAGTATCTTGATACTTCGCTGGACGCAGCTTGTCTTTGGCGGGCATGTTGACCCAAATTTGGAATCCATGCAGACCATCGACAGCATCGGCAAGTGGCATTTCAGAATGCACTACCCCGAACCCGGTACTCATCCACTGCACATCGCCGGCACGAATCGCCTTCACATTGCCCATTTGGTCACGGTGCTCAAAACCGCCCTTACGAATATAAGTGAAGGTCTCCATCCCGCGATGGGGATGTGCGGGGAAGCCGCCAATAAAATCTTGTTCATCATCGGATTTTATTTCGTCGATCATCAAGAAAGGATCAAATTTAGTCGTCACAAAATCGGCGACACGGCGAATATTGACCCCATCGCCATCCATCGCGGCTTTGGCGGAAAACTGACTTAATACTTTCATTGCTGCTCTCCTATCGGTTGAGCAAAGCGGTGCGTGAAACGCCAAAATCATACGGCTAACACAAGACGCAAACGCTTTGCTGATGGAGGCAGAATAACAATGAAGTTTACAAAAGAATAACGCGAAATCACGGCCTAAACATTCGAAAAAATAGAACGGTAGATTGCTGATATCCACTCACACAGGTTTGCCATAGCATTGACTCGTCGACTCACGACAGTCCGTCCATGGGGCGGACGGTCGTCTCTCTAATCACCATGACTCACCTTTTTGGCTTTAGCGTAACCTGTAGATTTAAAAGCCTTACGCAGCACGCTTTTGGTCATCTCCGAGTTAGATTTTTAGCTCGAGTTAGTGAGTTTCGAATTAAAATTTCTATGGGTAACGATTTGCCTATGGAGATTTTAGGAGCGCTTTTCCAGCGAGTAAAATTCCCACCATGATGCGCTTGTTATGTGCTTACAAACTTTCATAGTAACTAATTAATGATTCCAGTACCGAAACGTCTTTTATGGATGCCTGATAGTTGGCTTTATGCAGGCCGCCAGAAAATACTCTGCCAAGTGCCGTTGATACATCCTTCCCGGAAATACGTTCAACGTTCTCCACTCCAGCCAAAACTGGAGGTTCGCGATCAATCCGGATAAACAGGCCAGTTTTGGTATTAGGGTCAAAGGCAAATTCCGTTTTTTTAGCTGATTTTATTTTGTAACTCCAAAACTTATCAGTGTTATCTTTTTTGAACAGTGAAACTCTATCTTCGATAGTAGATAGAAAAACAACGGCCTCTTTTCCAGTAATACTCATGCTTTATAAATTACTCCGATTTCAAATTGGCACATAACGTCTTAGTATTTATGCGCTGCGCTGTTTGCAGGGCATAAATCGCTTGTTGGACTAAATCTCAAATATGGCCGCTGCCACATCCGTGTAAATGGGTATAAATGATGCTATAGGAATTTACTTTTTTTGCGGTAGCTGTTTGTTATACAGCTTTGACTCTAATCACTTGATATCATTTTAGCTTTCTCATTTTTCGCGCTTATTTTTTGCTGATGAATTGCTATCTAACGACTCAAAACTCCAAGGAATACACCTCCCCTCGGAGTTGCCGCAGGGCGAATAGACAAATTGCGTGAGTTCGGCATGGATGCCGAGCTAGCTTTCGCAGGTGCAGGGACGCATCCTTCGGAAGCGATAGCAAATTTGTCAATGAGCCCAAGGGGCTTTCAACTCCGTTGGGGGCGTCTTGGAGCATCCAAGGAGGATAGGACGAGCAGTCCTCCTTGGTCGGGTGTGGGGTGAAGCCCCACGACTTTGATTTTGATTAAAGCATTCAAAATACGAAACACACTTTGGAGCAATAGCTTTTTAGCTGAACGAACAACCAAAGGGTTAGTGTAGATTGGTATTGTTGCACCAGTGACCTTCTAAAACAGGAATGCTCTAGTTGAGTCCTCAGGGATGCTTCTTTTAAAAGAAATAGGCGGCGAGTCACTGGGAAACAATAACAATTCATGCTGCACAACTGACGAGACCGTTATCTTGAATGGTTAGCCAAGCTTCAGAATGTGACCTTAAAAGTGGTCACATTCAGATTCTCACTTGAATTGAAGCTTTAACCTAGTCAGGTTTAAATACGCCGATCACAGCGCCGGTGGCTTTTTCTGTGACCTTTTCATCGGTTTGCTGTTCACGGTAATCACACTCAGTACATTCAACGGTTTCGATGCCGTTTTCCTTGTAGAGTAAAATGCTGTCTTTAGCGCTGCATTTTGGGCACTTAGCACCGGCTACGAAACGCTTTTTGATTTTAGTGTTTGTCATAATAGATAAAGGACCAGATAGCAGGGCCAAGGGACTCGGCCGAAGAAATTGGCGCTATTTTGCCACACTGATGATTGAATACTAGTGTTACCTGAAAGTATGAGGCCTTAAGCCGATGTAATGCGATTCGCTGAAGATCGTCCTGAAAAGTCGAATAATTGTCCGAGTTATCGGGTCAGGCTGTGGTTTGAAACTGGGTTGTACGCTATTATCTGTGCCCTGACGAATTCACGTTCTAACCAAGTTGTAGTCAATGATCAGCATCAACCAAGCGCAATTAATCCGTGGCAGCAAAACCCTGCTAGATGAGACCTCTCTCACGATTTATCCCGGCCATAAGGTCGGTTTAGTCGGTGCCAACGGCACAGGCAAATCTTCACTGCTCGCATTAATTTTAGGTCACTTAAGCCTAGATAAAGGTGAATTTAGTCTGCCTTCTGGCTGGCAAATTGCCACTGTGGCCCAAGAAACCCCTGCGCTCGACGTCTCGGCACTGGAATATGTGATCGATGGCGATAGCGAATATCGTCAATTAGAAGCCCTATTACACAAGGCCCAAGAAGATAACGACGGCAATGCCATCGCACTCTTACACGGCAAAATCGACGCTATCGGTGGTTATGCGATTCATTCGCGCGCGGGTTCATTGTTAGCGGGTCTGGGCTTTAGTGAAGCCGATCAAAGTAATCCAGTGAAAAGCTTTTCGGGCGGCTGGCGTATGCGCCTCAACTTAGCCCAAGCGTTACTGTGCCGCTCTGACTTATTGCTCCTCGACGAACCCACCAACCACTTAGACTTAGATACCATGTACTGGCTCGAAGGTTGGATTAAGTCCTATCAAGGCACGCTGATTTTAATCAGCCATGATAGGGACTTTATCGATGAAATCGTTGATGAAATCGTCCACGTTGAAAATCAAAAACTCAATTTCTACAAAGGCAATTACAGTGCCTTTGAGCGCATTCGTGCCGAACGCATGTCACAGCAACAGGTTGCCTTCGAGCGTCAACAAAAAGAACGTGCACATATGCAGTCTTTCGTTGACCGTTTCCGTTATAAGGCGAGTAAAGCCAAACAAGCGCAGAGCCGCTTAAAGGCGCTAGAGCGCATGACTGAGTTGTTGCCGTCTCAAGCCGACAGCCCATTTTATATGGAGTTTCGTGCTCCAGAAGCCCTGCCCAATCCACTGATTAAGATGGAGCAAGTCGCGATCGGTTATAGCGATAAGCCAATCCTTAGCAAAGTGCATTTAAACTTAGTGCCGGGTGCACGCATTGGTTTACTCGGCCGTAACGGCGCAGGTAAATCGACATTAATCAAGCTGTTATCGGGTCAATTATCGCCAATGACGGGTTTGTATGAGCCTAACCCTGGCGTCAATATCGGTTACTTTGCCCAGCATCAAATCGAATTTTTACGCCTCGACGACACGCCGATGCAGCATTTAGTGCGGCTGGCGCCTAATGCCAGAGAACAAGAGTTGCGCAACTTCTTAGGCGGTTTTGGTTTTAACGGCGATATGGCGCTCTCACCTGTACGCCCCTTTTCCGGCGGCGAGAAAGCCCGTTTAGTGTTGGCGCTATTAGTTTGGCAACGCCCTAACCTATTGCTGCTCGATGAACCCACCAACCATTTAGACTTAGAGATGCGCCACGCTCTAACGATGGCACTGCAAACCTTTGAAGGTGCTATGGTTGTCGTCTCGCATGATAGGCATTTACTGCGTTTAACCTGTAGTGATTATTATCTGGTCGATCAAGGTGAAGTGCGCGCCTTCGACGGTGACTTAGACGATTATCACCAATGGTTGCTCGATGCGGCGAAAGCCAACTCGAATCAAAACAGCACCAGCGACGAGCTCAAACCTGCCGCCGATAAAAAGCAGCAAAAACGCCTCGAGGCCGAAATCCGCCAAAAGGTATCGCCGCTCAAGCGCAAACAAACTAAGTTAGAAACCGAACAGCAAAAGCTGAGCGAACGCCTCGCCGAGCTAGAACACTTGCTGGCCGATAGCGAATTGTATGATCAAGATAACAAAGCCAAGCTAACCTCGGTATTAACTGAGCGAACGAGCTTGACGCAAACCTTAGAAGACAGTGAAATGCAATGGCTCGAGTTGCAAGAAGAAATAGATGCAATGGAACTTGAGATCATGGAGCAACAATAACTCCAGCGTTCTTTTACATAAAAGTCAGTAGCAGCGGCAATACAAGGAAATAGTATGGCGGTTTTAACCCAGTTCGACAGTCAACTCTGGCAATGGTGTGATATGAGCTATGCGCAAAACAAAGCGCTCTGCCTCGAATTGCAAAATAGCTGTCAGGTGAACGTCAATCTACTGCTACTGGCACAATATTTAGATATCACTATGGATGTGTCTGGGCCGCAGCAATACAGCACAGACCAATGGCAGACGCTGATGAATGCCGTAGGTGAATGGGATGAAAGATTCCTCATGCCCTACCGCAAATTACGCAAACTCGCTAAGTCCAGCCTGAATGAGCAAGAGTATCAACAAATGCTCGCCGTTGAGCTGATGATGGAACGTAAAGCGCAGCGAACTATCTTAAATAAACTCAATGAACTCAGCCCAAGCGGCCAAGCAACGAATCTGGTGAGCTACTTAAGCTTGTTTGGACTCAGTGACATGGACGCCAACGAAATCGGCCTCATCGCGCCCTGATCTAATCCAAACAAATCACGTTAAATCAAGCACAGCTAAGTTAGATCGAGCTCAATCAAATTAACACTATGATCATCTGAGCCGCTAACAGCTGCGGCCTTGTGGATAGCGTTGACAGTCATCCTTGATCACCAACCAATTCAACTGACTCTCAGTATAAATATGGTACTTAGGCTGAACTTGGTTGGCGTCATCCAGACTCGCTATGCTCAAGGTCGAGTAATCGGGATATTGAATATGTCGGTAGGTTAACGATGTACCGCATTGGTCACAAAATCCACGGCGGATAAGCTCGGACGATGCGAACTCAGTTACCTGACCTTTCAACCATCTAACTTGGCCTGTTTTAAAATCCATCCAAGCCCCAAATGCAGAGCCCGTACTCTTTTGGCACGAACGGCAGTGGCAATAATCCGCATCAAAGGGTTCACCTTCAATCTGATAACGAATCGCGCCGCACAAGCAGCCACCTTCCCGTAATGTATTTTTAGGCATACACACTCCTATTTCCGACTACCCGCACGCTCCCTTGAGTAGCGCTTCATCTCGAT
Organism: Shewanella sp. SR1; assembly: GCF_020447145.1. NCBI lineage: Bacteria > Pseudomonadati > Pseudomonadota > Gammaproteobacteria > Alteromonadales > Shewanellaceae > Shewanella > Shewanella sp. SR1. The sequence continues at coordinate 57,163 of NZ_JAJAEF010000021.1, forward strand.
AAAATAAACCGCTGCGATTTACCTTACCGACATTGAACCGCTACAAAGGAAAGTTAATTAAGCATCGATTTCTTGCTGTAACTTTTCCAGCTCATCCAAAATATGCAGAAATTTTTGGCCAAACTCAGTCACTTGATACTCGACACGCGGCGGCAGCTCGTTATAAATGACCTTATCTAAGATGCCAAATTCTATGTTCTTTTTTAAACATTGATTCAATACCTTAGTTGAGAGCCCCTCAACGGAGCGCACCATTTCCCCCGGTCTTTGTACCCCACTGGCCAACAGCTGATAAACCGTTAATGACCATTTACAGCCATAAATCGTCTCGACCATACGGGCGGAACGCTCAGGTGGCGATTTGCGTGAAATAATTTTTTCATTGTTATTCATAAAGATGTACCAAAAAGTATCTGCCTTACCTATTTGTACTTACTGTTCAAACAGTTATTGAGTTCTTAAGATTACCACCTTGATAATACTTAGGAGTAGAAAATGCAATTTAATACCTCAAATCTCGCCATTATTGTCGGTGGTAGCAGCGGCATAGGTTTCGAAACGGCGAAACAACTGGCCGAACAAGGCGTATCAGTACTCATCGTCGGTAATCAGCAAGATAAACTCACCGCAGCCGTTGCTGCGATCAAACATGCCCATCCAGCAGCCGAGTTACGCGTCGACGGTTTTCAAGCCAACCTTTACCAAGCTGCGGATGTTAATCGGCTGATTGCGCACATTACCCAGCTTGAGCAAAAGGTCGGCTACCTCGTCAATGCGGCGGGTTATTTCAATCCCAAATCCTTTATCGACCACTCAGAGGCTGATTACGATCTCTATATGGCGTTAAATAAAGCCCTATTCAAAATCACCCAAGCCGTAACCCACAAGATGATCGATGCGGGCGGTGGTAATATAGTGAACATAGGATCTATGTGGGCAAAACAAGCGGTTAAAGCCACGCCTTCGTCAGCGTATTCCATGGCTAAAGCCGGATTACACGCATTAACCCAGCACTTAGCGATGGAACTAGCGGATAAGCATATTCGCGTCAATGCGGTTTCACCCGCCGTGGTGAATACGCCCATCTATAACGCTTTTATCCCAGAGGCAGAGCTAGACCAAGTAATTGAAAGCTTCAACACTTTTCACCCGATTGGTCGAGTCGGCACGCCGAGCGATGTGGCGAACAGCATTTGTTTTCTTCTGTCCGATGACACCAGCTGGGTTACCGGCGCGATTTGGGATGTTGATGGCGGCGTGATGGCTGGACGCAACTAATATTGCAGACAAAGCGAGTATGCTAGTGCGTAGCTAACGGTGCGCTTACTCAATTAGCGCACTGTTAGCGCAGTAAGACGCAACGAACACAGTAAACAATCACTATTCTAAGTTAAGGTTAAATAAGGTCTAACACTATGCTCAATATGAACTTTAGCGAACGCGTCGTTATTGATACGCAGCAGCAACCCTGGTTGCCAAGTCCTGCTCAAGGCGTTTGGCGCAAACCACTCGAGCGAGAGGCTAAAGAGTCAGGACACACAAGCAGCATAGTGAAATATGACGCGGGTTCGCAGTTTGCGACCCACCCGCATCCGCTAGGTGAGGAAATCTTTGTGCTCGAAGGGGTATTTTCCGATGAAAACGGCGGTTACCCCGCGGGCAGTTATCTTCGCCATCCGCCAGGGAGCCAACACGCGCCGTTTAGTCACGAAGGCTGCGTGATATTAGTTAAACTCAATCAATTCAATCCGCGAGATCTCGATGTGGTCAAGATTAACACTCAGCAGACAGAGTGGTTACAAGGCATAGGCGGCTTACAAGTGATGCCGCTACATGAATTCGAGCATGAACATACTGCGCTAGTGAAATGGCCTAAGGGTGAAACCTTTCAACCCCATCGGCATTTTGGCGGCGAAGAAATATTGGTATTAACCGGCAAGTTTCAAGATGAGCAAGGCGAATATCCGCGCCACACTTGGATACGCAGTCCGCACATGAGCGGCCATTTTCCTTTTGTCGAAGAGGAAACCATTATATTAGTGAAAACAGGACATTTACCCATTAGCACGATTCAGCCCTAAATCCACGGCGAGCATGGTCTTAGGCAACATACGTTTTTACAGTATAAGTTGCTGCTACATACGTTTTTGCAACTAAGCCTTCTGCAGCTGAGCTTTCTGAAACTCAGAATTATAGGCGAAGGTAACATCACCCTTTGCCGTCGGTGAGTTTTTGTGCAAGTGCGGTAGCATTACGTGCTGTGATGCCATAAATCGACAGCTGCGGGTTAGCGCCAAGACTGGTGGGGAAGATAGACCCATCCATTACAGACAGATTTTCTAAATAGTGCGACTGACCATAACTATTTACCATAGAAAGCTTTTCATCTTCGCCGAAGGGACAACCGCCCATCACATGGGCCGATGCGACGATAGTGCGCAGTGGGGCGAGTGACATTTGCGCAATGCTCTCTTTGGCGTCCTTCCACGAAGATAAGTAAGGCATACCATCGCTGATCGGCAACACTTTTAATGCGCCCGCCGAGAATTGTAACTCCGCCATACTGGCAAAAGCGCGTCTCGCGGCCCGCCAAAAGGCATCGGTCAGCGGATAATCTAGGGTAAATCCCTTAGGCGTTAAATGCACTTCACCGCCCTGACTGTCGGGATGATAACCATCGCGGATCAAGGCAATAGTCACTTGCAACTGATTGAACTGCGCCATTAACTCGGCATGACTCGCGCCATAACCTAAGGTTTTAGAGGCGATTAAAATCGGATGCACCGGTGGCACTTCGAGTTTATAACCGAGCTCACCATCGGCGTCATTCTTCCACACAAATTCATCGGAATAGATAGATTGCGGCGCGCCGCTATGGCCATTGATCGAATCGGCAAACACGCCACCGGATAATAAAGTCGGATGTAAAAAAGTGCGTTTACCCAAAAGTTTGTGGGGATCGGGCACCTGCGAGCGCATCAAAATCGTCGGCGTATGGATAGCGCCCGCACTCAAAATATAATGTTTAGCCTTAAATAACAGCTCAACGTCAGTGGGTCGTAAATTCACATCCAACGCCTGCGCCTTTAACGCAAACACTTGGCCATTATGGTGCTCAATCTTAGTCACTTTAGCGCGACTGATCAGCTGCGCGCCTTTCTCAAGTGCCGAGGGAATCGTGGTCACTAACATAGATTGCTTCGCATTGACCGGACAACCCATGCCGCAATAGCCGGTATTCCAGCAACCCGCCACATTGCGTTTAATGACTGTGTATTCCCAGCCAAGATTGATACAACCTTGCTTCAGGGCGGCATTATTACGGTTAGGCTCATAGTTCCATTCATGGATATTGAGCCGCTGCTCCATTTGCTCAAACCAAGGGTCTAAGCTCTCGCGATTAAGCCCAGCAACCGACTTATGTTGCGCCCAAAAAGCTAACGCCTCGGTCGGCGTGCGAATAGAGGTAGTCCAGTTAACTGTGGTTGAGCCACCGACTGCGCGGCCTTGAAAAATCCCAATCGCCTTGTCGGCGGTTTTCATCGCCGCGGCTTGTTGATACAAGTTGGGATAAGCGACCCGCTCTTCCATATTAAAATCGCTGGAGGATTTTAGCGGCCCCGCCTCAATCATGATCACGCTTAGCCCAGCTTGGGTGAGGATTTCGGCCGCCACACCGCCGCCAGCACCTGTGCCGACAATAATAACATCGGCTTCAAACTGTTGGTTTTCTTGCAATTGGCTCGCATCGGTATGTAACCAACCTGAGTTTAAACCATTCACTATGGGATCTATGACTGCCAACTTGAGTGCTCCACTGTCGCGGGAAAGATGCTTATTATTGGGTGTTTGATTCGGTTACAAACGGGCGAGCTATTTGAACAGTTCAGGTTTGGCATAATGCAGGCGGCTCCAATGTTCAGGGCAAGCGTAGTAACTGGCCATCACTAACTCCCGCAACCCGAGATAAGCGGTTTGTAACAGCGCAAAATAACTGTGGCGCCAGGTTTCTAGCATTTCAGTTAACTCGACGGGAGAGCGCATCAATAACGGTGTCATGTTTGAGGTCAGTACGAGTAAACCGAGGCGATTTTCGAGCATATCGAGCAGTTCAAATAACTCGGTTTGCTGCTCCTCGGGTAGCACAGAAATTGACTGTTTGATGGCATCTAAAGTGCGATTTTGCGCCGCGAGCTTGTGAGTTGCCACATCGGGCAAGGCACCGTCGAGCATCACAGGTAAAAGCACGCTAAACAACAAACGATAATCTTTGCCTTCGCTGTCCACGGGCAAACTAAACTCAGGAGAATAAAGATTGACCCCTAAGGCTAACGCCGCCGTACCGGCAAACGCGCCCATCAAAAAGGTTCGTCGCTTCATCTCTATCTCCTAAATATCAATCTAAATGTCGGCCTAAATATCAGCATAAAAAACAATTGTGCTACACTGCCCACGAGTTTATATCCAAGCGACCTCAAAATAAGAATTTCAGCATTTTGAAGTCGCTTGGATATAAATTAAACACACGTTTTAATTTTCAGCAATAGCCGATACCAAGATAAAAACCCATGCCAAATTCCTTTATGCCGCCTTGGTGGGCCAAGAGTCCCCATGTACAAACGATTTTACCCGTATTCACTAAAGTGGCCAAACCAGCATTACAGCGGCAGCGCTTAGAGTTGCCCGATGGCGATTTTGTCGATTTAGATTGGCAGGATTTTCCGCGGTCTGGCAAACCTATCGTGGTGATCATCCACGGCTTAGAAGGAAGTGCTCAGTCCCATTATGCGCGGCGGATACTGCAAGCCTGTAAAGAACAGCAACTCGCAGCAGTCGTGCACCATCACAGAAGTTGCTCGGGTGAGGCCAATCGCCTCGCGCGCAGTTATCACAGTGGTGACACGGACGATTTACAGTTTAGTCTATCAACACTGAAAAGCGCGTATCCTCAATCGCCCTTATTAGCCGTAGGTTACAGTTTAGGCGGCAATGTGCTGACTAAGTATCAGGGCGAATATCAGGATGACAGTTTATTAGCTCGCGCAGTGATTGTCTCGGCGCCGCTGCAATTGTCCGCCTGCGCAAAACGTTTAGAAAATGGTTTTTCGAAAGTATATCAAAGCTATTTAATCAAACAGTTGCAGCAAAAAATCAGCCATAAACTGAACGATCCCGACTTAGCTATCTCTATGCCGCTGAGCCAGTTGCAGGTCGACCGTTTAAATACCTTCTATGATTTTGACGATAAAGTCACAGCGCCATTGCACGGCTTTGACGGCGTCGACGATTACTATACGCGTGCCAGTGGTTTACCCTTTGTCAGCCGCATTACTAAACCGACGCTTATCATCCATGCCAAGGACGATCCCTTTATGACCGATGAAGTGATCCCCCAGCCAAACCAATTATCGGGTTATGTAGAATACGAACTGCATCCCTATGGCGGTCATGTTGGCTTTATCGAAGGCGGTACACCTTGGAAACCGCGCTTCTATCTTGAGCGACGGATTTTACACTTTTTACTCGGCGATCAAAGTGTTGACCCACTTAGCGTAGACCCCATCAACGGCGACAATATTCCCCAAGGAAGCACCGATGCTCATTCCCTATGAAACCCTGTTACAACTCCCGCAGGAAACGCTGGCCAATCTGATCCGCGAATATCTCTTCGGTCAAGTGGAGGATGGCAGCTTTGCCAGTCTCGATGAGCAGGAACTGGCGCAGGCGATAGTCCAATGTCAACAAGCACTTAAACAAGGTAAGCTGAAATTAGAGTACAGTGAGGACGATGAGTCCTTCGCGATACGCTCAGCGGATCAAATAGCACAGCAGCAAGATTGACCAGTCCTACCTCTGTACCGTATAAATAGTACTCGCGTTTTTATCGCTTCCCCATAAGCGGCTCTTTTGGTTCCTAGCTAGGTAGAAAAAATGTCAGCAAAACATCCCATTATTGCAGTTACAGGCTCATCAGGCGCGGGAACCACCACGACGACCACCGCCTTTAGCCATATTTTTCGCCAACTAGGGATCAACGCCGCCTTTGTCGAAGGCGACAGCTTTCATCATTTTACCCGCGCTGAAATGGAAGTGATGATCCGTAAATCCCAAGCTGAAAACCGTAACCTCAGTTATTTTGGTCCAGAGGCCAATAACTTTGCCCGCTTGGAACAATGCTTTCGCGATTACAGCGCCACAGGCCAAGGTGAAACCCGCAGCTATTTACACACCTTCGATGAGGCCGTGCCTTTTAACCAGATGCCCGGCACTTTTACCCAATGGCGACCCTTGCCAGAAAATACCGACATGCTCTACTACGAAGGCCTGCATGGCGGCGTGGTTACCGGTGACGCCAATGTCGCCCAGCATGTCGATCTATTGATCGGTATGGTGCCCATAGTCAACTTAGAGTGGATCCAAAAAATTATCCGTGACACTTCGGAGCGCGGCCACAGCCGTGAAAAAGTCATGGGCTCAATTGTGCGCAGTATGGATGACTATATTAAGCACATGACGCCACAGTTCTCCCGCACTCACATTAACTTTCAGCGAGTGCCAACGGTCGATACCTCTAACCCCTTTAGCGCCAAAGATATTCCGAGCCTAGACGAGAGCTTTGTGGTGATCCGCTTTCGCGGCATCAATAATGTCGATTTCCCCTATTATCTGAATATGATCCAAGGATCATTTATGTCACGGGTTAACACCTTAGTGGTTCCCGGCGGTAAAATGTCACTGGCCATGGAGCTTATCCTCACGCCTTTGATTAAAGATTTGATGGAAAAACGCCAGCAACTCAATACTCCAGAAGCGAACTAAACCCTAGCGGATTGGGGCGGATTTGACTAAAGGCTAAGGAAATAAAGTCTTTTTTTGCAATAGATTAAGTTTGATTTAAGCCATTAGCGCTAATCTTGTCGACATCGGGATTTCAGGCGAAAGAACGATAGTTGGCATACTCTTGGGAGTTAATTCCCCCATCTTGATCTGTTGATTCCCTCGAGTATGTCAGCAACCCTTATGAACAGTTAATTCCACATCCATGCTTGATCTGTTGATTTCCTTGAGTATGTCAGCAACCTTTTAACGTAACGTTAAGTCTTCAAAGTTAATTCCACATCCGTGCTTGATCTATTGATTACCTTAAGAATGTCAGCAAACTTCTCTTAAACTCTAAATCTTCAGAGTTAATTCCACATCCATACTTGCTCTGTTGATTTCCTTGAGTATGTCAGCAACCTCTTATGAAGAATTAATTCCACATCCATTTATTCCCTTCGGTTCGCCAGCAACCTCTTAATAAACAGTTAACTCCATACCTGTGCTTGAGTCAGTCTGCATTTTGAACTGGTTTTCTACGCACGAGATTCTTGTACATCACCATGCACTCTAAGGCTATGCCTCTGGGCGAGCAGTAGATGGATTCCTCTTCTAAACCTTCACCACCAAAACCACAGTGGCGATAAAAATCCACCGCATTCAAAGTCGATTCCAACCTCAACTGGGCAATACCTTGATTAAAAGCCATGGTTTCAATAAATTGCAGTAGCACTTTACCGACCCCAAGCCCCATGACATCGGGGGAGACAAACAGCGCCTCTAACTGTGCGTAGGGTTCATCCAACATGACCATACCGACCACTCTCTTAAGCGGCGGCTCGTCATTGGATTGTTCTGCCACATAAAAATGCGCATTGACGATACGACTAAATTGCTCGGTCAGTTCGCCTTCGGTCCAAATAATCAGATCGCCCGCATCATAAAATCCGGCGCAGCCTTTATTGATGGCAGCATTGCGGATATCCCAACAGGCCTGAGCATCCGCTTTCGTCGCTTTTCGTATAGTTATCATCATGTTTCCCGATTAAAAACGCTCTGCCATAACATGCCATGAAGCCGCTAAATCGCCAAGTAACTATTGGTTTAGCATTTCATCCAATAAAAAACCGCCCGTAGGCGGTTTTAATCCAGTCAGCAGAACATTAATGGATCTGCGCAGACTTATCTAACTGAGTCTTAGCGCTAGACTTAAATCTAGGCTTAGCCTTTGATCAATTCACTAATGGTCAATACGCCGTGGGTCGTTGCACCCGCGCCCCACATGGCAGAAGCTGAATCTTCAAAGGCGCCCGCTAAATCAACGTGCAACCATTTAGCTTCTGGTGAAACAAAGCGCCATAGGAAACCAGCTGCATTAGAAGCACCACCTGCACCGCCGCCTTTCATTGCGCGGCTGTTGGCTGTGTCAGCATAGGCAGATGGACACATTTCTTTGTGCCAAGGATCCAATGGCAACGGCCATACACGCTCGGCAACACTCGTGGCTTTTTGCTGGGCCAGTTGCAACACATCAGTCTGTGGCGAGAAAATCGCGTTGTAGTTAGAACCGACTGCCATCACAGCGGCGCCTGTAAGGGTCGCTGCATCGATAATAAAAGGAGCGCCTGTCGCAGAAGCGGCTTGCAGACCATCGGCCAACACTAAGCGCCCTTCCGCATCTGTGTTCACCACTTCAACTGTCACGCCATTTTTGTAGGTCAGGATATCGCCTAACTTATAAGCACGGCCGCTGATCAAGTTTTCAGCACAACATAAGAAGAGTTTAACCCGTTTGTTTAGGCCAGATTTGATCGCTAAACCGAGCGCGGCAGTCACAGTCGCCGCACCGCCCATGTCGCATTTCATGCCTAACATGCCTTCAGAGGCTTTAATGCTGTAACCGCCAGAATCAAAAGTAATCCCTTTACCCACAAGCGCCACAGACACGGGTGCATCAGCAGCTAATGGGTTGAAGTCTAACGCTAACATTGCCGGTGGACGCTCACTGCCGCGACCGACTGCATGGATACCAATCCACTGTTCTTCGAGCAGCGCTTCACCTTCGATAATCCGATAACTCACCTTGTCGCCACCAATTTCAGCTAACCATTTCGCCGCTTGTTGGGCAAGCTTCACTGGCGATAGGTTTTCAGGCGTATCGTTGATCAGTTGACGGGCAAAGGTTGCCACATCGAGTCGGCGTTGCAATTCGGCTTGCACAGCTTCATCACCACACCAATGGATTTGATAACCTGGTTTTGCCGTCGCGAAACCTTGGGCAAACACCCACTGGCTATTGAGATCCCAAAGCTGCCCAGCTAACACCACACTGCTAATACCTTGGCTGCGCAGTTTACGGGCCGCCATTTGAATTTGACGCAGCTCATCGCCACCCGCTAAATGAATTTGCGCACCGTCGGTAGTATAAGTCACATCGGCTTTGCCCCAGTGGGCGGCCGGCGCTTCTTTGGTTAATTGCACTTTCATTAATTCAGTTACTTTTAGTTCACTCATTAGGGATCCTTATTTTTCGATTCGTTTTAGAACAATCAGAACAAACTTTATGGCGGCAGTTTACTGCTAGCAGGCGATGACGCAAAGCGATTGGCTGAAGTTACTCAGGTAAAATCTGTAAACATTTGCGAAATTTGCTAGGCTTTGCGGCCTAGAACAGCCGATATAGGTCTACCGATGGAATTTACTCCGCCACTACAACAGGGCATTTTACTGCGCCGCTATAAACGTTTTCTGGCCGATGTGCAGTTAAGCGACGGCAGTGAGATCACTCTGCATTGCCCCAATACGGGTTCTATGCGTAATTGCCTGTATCCCGGTGAAACCGTCTGGTTTTCTACCTCTGATAACCCTAAACGTAAGTACGCCCATACATGGGAACTGATGACCACGCCAGACGCTGGCCTAATCGGTATCCACTCGGGTCAAGCGAACACCTTAGCCGAAGAAGCCATCAATAAAGGTATCATCAAGGAGCTCACGGGTTATGACAGCCTAAGCCGTGAAGTTAAATATGGTGATGAAAATAGCCGCATCGACATCCTGCTACAGGGTGCTCAAAAACCCGCCTGTTATATAGAAGTCAAAAGTTGTACTTTGCTCGAGGATGGCCAAGGTTATTTTCCTGATGCAGTGAGTCTTCGAGGTCAAAAACATTTACGTGAATTGATGCACATGGTCAGCCAAGGCCACAGAGCCGTATTGCTGTTTGTGGTGCAGCACAGTGACATCTTTAGTGTTGCCCCCGCAGCACATATCGATCCTGAATATGCTAAGTTACTGAAAAAATCAGTGTTAGCTGGAGTAGAAGTCCTTGCCTATCGCTGTGAAATGTCCCCGACTGAGATTCACCTAGCCCAAGCCTGTGTTGTCCGAGTATGATGTTAAGGCTGAGTTAAATTTGATTTCATTTGAATTAGCGAACATAGTCAAAAAATTCAATCAAAGCAGAATGAAAAGTTTGCCTCGATGTGAAGATTCTGCTATAGATAGCGGCCGTTCTTAAGGACGCCCTACAAACGCAAATGATTACAGGAGATGCGTTATGCCTGAAGGCACCAAAAAACTTGGCGTACTCGCTATCGCAGGTGTAAATCCTTACCAGGAAAAACCGGGTGAGGAGTATATGAACGCTAAGCAACTGGGTCACTTCAAGACAATTCTTGAAGCTTGGCGCAATCAGTTGCGTGAAGAGGTCGACCGTACTCTTAGCCACATGCAGGACGAAGCCGCAAACTTTCCCGATCCTGTTGACCGTGCAGCACAAGAAGAAGAGTTCAGCCTCGAACTTCGTGCTCGCGATAGAGAACGTAAGCTGATCAAAAAAATCGAAAAAACACTGCAAAAAATTGAAGAAGACGATTTCGGCTTCTGCGATTCTTGCGGTATCGAAATCGGCATCCGCCGTCTCGAAGCGCGTCCAACAGCCGATCAATGTATCGACTGTAAAACGCTTGCAGAGATCAAAGAGAAACAAATGGCTGGTTAATCAAGCATACTGGGCGGGGATTTCCCCGCCTATTTGTTTCTAACAATGCCTTGACTCTTCGAGTTGAAGCCAAGCTCACTCAAATCTACCCCGATTCGCTTTTATCCTTGTATCCCTCTAAAATACGCCCACTTTGACTGACACTAGCTGCTAACTCAGTACTATGGCGACTTTATCTTCCCCAACTTCAACTCATCGCCCCTATGTCGGCCGTTTTGCGCCTTCGCCTTCGGGTGCCTTGCACTTTGGCTCGCTTATCGCCGCCCTTGGCAGTTATCTGCGTGCGCGCTCGCAACAGGGTAAATGGTTAATTCGTATTGAAGACATCGATCCTCCACGGGAAGTCAAAGGCGCCGCCGATGATATCTTGCGCACCTTAGAAGCCTATGGATTTGAGTGGGATGATGTGCCTCTGTATCAGAGCCAGCGCACTGAGGCTTATCAAGCACAAATTGATTCACTACTCGCCCAAGATAAAGCCTATTTCTGCCAATGTAGTCGCAAGCAAATTCAAGCCATGGGCGGTGTCTACGATGGCCGCTGTCACCGCTTGCCACAAACCCAAGCTGCAAATGTGGTTAAGTCTGGGGCGGTGCGGATAGTTAATACCGCGCAAGTGCAGCAATTTGACGATAACCTCATGGGGCATATTTGCGTCGATAGCCATTTTGCTGCGGAGGATTTCATCATCAAACGCAGCGATGGCCTGTACGCCTATCAATTGGCCGTGGTGCTCGACGATGCCTATCAAGGCATCACTGAAGTGGTTCGAGGTTGTGACTTAATCGAAGCCAGTTGTCGCCAACTGAGTTTGTATCAAAACTTTGGCTTGGCTGCACCGCAATGGTTGCACTTGCCGCTTGCCTGTTTGAGCAAGGGATTTAAACTCTCTAAACAGAATCATGCGCAAGCGATTGATACACTTAATCCACAGTCGAGCCTCAATGCGGCGCTGGCATTTTTAGGCCAACAACCTGTTGAGACCCAAGGTTCTGTGGCGCAAATGCTCGCTCAAGCCGTGGATCAGTTTCAATTATCCACTATACCGCAACAATCTGAGATACTGATCGAGCCCTGATATACTCATTAGGCTGCATTTGGTATATGATAGCCGCCAGATTTTTAATCAAATAACAGATCATATTTCGAGGTGTCCCATTTTTCGCCGTATCAGCCAATTCTGCAAACAGCTATTTGAAGACGCGCCTAAAACGACCGCTCCGACTCAAGCTCAGATTGAACCAACAACGCCAGAACAAAGTTCCGGTGCGTTAAGCTTAGAGTTAGTGCCGAGAGATGCCCATACCATCTCGCGCAAACAAATCAGCGAAAATGCCCTTAAGGTATTATACAGACTGAATAAATCAGGTTTTAAAGCCTATTTAGTCGGCGGCGGTGTACGCGATTTACTCTTAGGGATTGAACCGAAAGATTTCGACGTCGTGACCAATGCGACGCCGGAAGAAATCAAAAAACTATTCCGCAACTGCCGAGTCGTCGGTCGTCGTTTCCGTCTGGCCCATATCGTTTTCGGCCGCGATGTTATCGAAGTGGCGACCTTTCGTGGTCATCATGGCGAAAGCAATGAGAAAGTCTCTAAAGCTAATGCCGAAGGGCGTTTGCTGCGTGATAACGTTTATGGCGAAATCGACGAAGATGCCGAGCGCCGCGACTTTACCGTCAATGCCCTCTATTACGATATCAGCGATTACTCGATCCGCAGCTACGGCGGCGGTATGACACATCTTAAAGCGGGCACCCTAAGATTAATTGGCGATCCAGAAACCCGTTACCGTGAAGATCCGGTGCGTATGTTAAGGGCGGTGCGTTTCGCTACTAAACTCAACATGGGTATCGAAACAGTAACAGCAGCACCGATTAAACAATTAGCGCCACTGTTAAAAGATATTCCCGCAGCACGCATGTACGAAGAAGTGCTGAAACTCTTCTTTGCAGGCAAAGCCTTAGCCAACTTCGAACTGATGCAAGAGTACAAGCTATTCGCGCCGCTGTTTCCGCAAGTGGCCGCTCTGCTAAAAGATGATCCTAAAGGCACGACCATGAAAATGGTGCAAGCCATCATGAAGAGCACAGATCAAAGAGTTAACGAAGATAAGCCGGTGACGCCTTCATTCTTCTATGCTGCGCTTCTCTGGTATCCACTGCGTCAACGCGCCGAAGATATTGCCGTTGAAAGTGGCCTGACGTTATACGATGCCTTCTTTGCCGCTATGGGCGATGTGATGGAGCAGCAATGCCAAACCATTAGCATTCCACGCCGTTTTAGTACTCCAGCAAAAGACATTTGGCAGTTGCAGTTACGCTTTGACCGTAGCCAAGGCACTCGTGCTTTTAAACTAATGGAACACCCTAAGTTTAGAGCTGCATACGATTTACTATTGCTCAGGGGCGAAGTCGAGGCGGGTAATGTCGCTAAGAGTGCCGCTTGGTGGCAACAGTTTGTTGAAGCCGATGAAACGGAACGCTTAGCCATTGCGCGTAGCGGCACTAAATCGCCCAATCGCAACCGTAATGCCACTCAACGTCGTCGCCGTCCTCGCGCGCCGAATGCCGATGGTTCAGCCGCGACGAGCGCCCCTAAAACAAGTGGCACGCCAAAAGCGAAAGCGGCTGAATAATGACTCGCGTCTACGTCGCATTAGGCGCAAATCTTGAAGATCCCAAGACGCAATTGGACAATGCCGTCACGGCATTGTCCGCATTAGCCTTAGGCAATAGTCTACTGGTTTCCCCCTATTACCATTCGACGCCCATGGGCGATGTGGTGCAACCCGATTATGTTAATGCGGTGGCCAGTTTCGATACTGATCTTGAGCCATTAGCCTTACTCGATGTATTGCAGCATATCGAAAACACCCAAGGACGAGTGCGCCTTGAACGTTGGGGGCCCAGAACCTTAGATCTCGATATACTCCTGTATGGCAATGAGAACATTGACATTCCCAGACTCAAAGTGCCCCACTACGGAATGAAAAAGCGCAGCTTTGTGCTCGTGCCTTTAGCCGCAATCGCACCGAATCTTATTCTGCCGTGCAACACTGCAATCGGCAGTCTTATCGATACAAAAATGTTGGCCGAGTTACAACAACTGGGCATTGATCATTGAAGTCCGTCCCCAGTTAGCTTATAACACCACTTCTATTTGGTTTGAAGATCATCCATATGTCTAAAATTACTAGCTCAACCCTGTTGAAATACAAACAGGAAGGTAGAAAATTCACGGCACTGACAGCCTATGATGCCAGTTTTGCCAGCGCGTTCGATAGCGAAGGTGTAGATGTGCTGCTCGTCGGCGATTCTCTAGGAATGGTTCTCCAAGGCCATGACGATACCCTGCCCGTCTCTACGGCGGATATCGCTTACCATACTCGCTGTGTCCGTCGCGGTATCGAACGTGCCCTGCTGATCGCAGATATGCCCTTTATGAGTTACGCCACACCAGAACAAGCTATGGTTAATGCCACTGAGTTAATGCAGGCTGGCGCGAACATGGTCAAAGTCGAAGGTGGCCACTGGTTACTCGAAACGGTCACTAAGCTAACCGAACGCGGTATTCCCGTGTGTGCTCACTTAGGGCTAACGCCTCAGTCAGTCCATGTATTTGGTGGTTTTAAAGTGCAAGGCCGCGATGCCGAAAATGCCCAGCGCATCCTCGACGAAGCAAAAGCGTTAGAAGCAGCTGGTGCTCAACTCTTGGTTGTGGAATGCATTCCAGCGCCACTCGCAGCGGCGATCACTCAAGCCTTAACAATTCCAGTTATTGGAATCGGTGCGGGCGCATCGACCGATGGCCAAATTTTGGTTATGCATGATGTGTTAGGTATTTCAAGTGGTTATATTCCACGTTTTTCGAAAAACTACCTAAAACAAACCGGTGAAATTCGTTCTGCCGTGCGTGCTTATATCGACGAAGTTGCCCAAGGAACATTCCCTGGCGAAGAACACACTTTTAACTAATAACCGATTTATGCAAGGTAAGGCTCAATGATCACTAGCGCCCATATTGATGATATTCGCACCCAAGTGCGTGCATGGCGTGCCAAGGGCGAAACCGTCGCCTTTGTGCCTACCATGGGTAATCTCCATCAGGGACACATTACTTTAGTCAAAGAAGCCGCGAGCAAGTGTGACCATGTGGTGGCCTCTATTTTCGTTAATCCAATGCAATTTGGTCAGAACGAAGATCTGGATGCTTACCCACGCACACTCGTTGCCGACAGCGAAGCCCTCACGGCCGCTGGCGCTGAGCTATTATTCACCCCAACGCCAGCCGTGATGTATCCCAAGGGTCTAGAGCAACAAACCTATGTTGAAGTCCCCGGGATTTCCGACGTGCTTTGTGGTGCTAGCCGTCCGGGGCATTTCCGTGGCGTTGCGACTATCGTTTGTAAACTGTTTAACATAGTGCAGCCCGATGTGGCCCTATTCGGTAATAAAGACTATCAACAGCTATTAGTGATCAAAACTATGGTTGAAGACTTGTCATTGCCGATTGAAATTATCGGTGTGGATACCATACGTGAGGACTCAGGTTTAGCCATGAGTTCACGCAATGGTTACCTCACTGCCGCAGAAAAAGCCGCAGCGCCTGCACTAAAACAAGCCATAGATGCTATGGCAGCAGGGATCAAGCAAGGTGAGAGCTTTGAGCAAGTGACTGAGCAAGCAAAAGCCAGTTTAATCGCAGCAGGTTTTGCGCCGGATTACCTCGAAATTCGCCACGCTCACACGCTTGAACAAGCCCAGAACCAAGACCACGCTTTAGTGATTTTAGCTGCGGCCTATATAGGCAAAGCGCGACTTATCGATAACTTAAGATTCGATCGCTAACACTTAGCGTTATCAATCAATAAAAGGAGCGCTCGCTCCTTTTTTTATGTTTTCAATCTCCCTAGCACCCTCAATTTTCTTGTTTAGAATCAACCCTAGCGCCAAAAAATTGAATCGTCAAAAAACTGGTTTTATCCCTAAACTTACGCCATAGTATGGTGCAGATGTTAACGCTAAGTAAAAAGTTGACCGCAACAATAAACGCAGTAAATTTGCCCCTTTACTGATATATGGCTAATACTTTAATGCCTTAGGTTTAATGGCTCAAGAACCCAGCGTCCCACCTGGACGAGACATAAATCACTGGTTGAACAGACTTAATAGCGCGAGCGTTAATACCAATCGTATTAAATATCTGTTCATTCAGCGGGAGTTCAACGCGCTTTAGACAAGGCGAAGGCTTGAAGGCATAGTGGTGCTCTGTCGAAAGCCTTAAACGTAGTATAAAGCGCGTTGCCATGTAGTGAACATCAGCCGCCCTTCGGGAGCCACACAGGCACCCCACTCCTGTGTTGCATTGACTTAAAATGGAATAACCATTTCTGCGTCAATGCGCCTTGGATTGAGATGCCTGTGAGGCTCTGAACTGATTAGATATTTAATGTGATTGGTATAAGCTGACTTTTTATCAATTGTAATCAAATGATTAAATCATAATCGCTATGCTAGTGTACAAAGGATTTGTGGCCTAATGGCAAGACTGATACTCACCCTAATTTGTGTTATTTTGCCTAGTGTAGTACAGGCAAATACCATTTATAAATGCCGTAAAGATGACAAAATTGTCTTTAGCCAAACCGCTTGCCCGCAGGAATTTAGCCAACATAAAATCGAATATCAGTTGGGGATCACCACAGAAGTCGACTCAGATAAAAGGGACATTCCAGTCGATCCCCTGCAAGCGCTACTGAATCGCCAAACCATTTCTAAAGAAAAATTACTGCAATTACTCGATGGCGAGATCTATCGACTTAAACAGGAGAACAGCTATTTTGAAATCCTGCGCGCCAGTGAATTACAAAAACTAGAACGTAAGCGTTATTGGCAAAATAAAGAAAAAAGCGATCCTGAGTACATTAACGAAATGGACGATATCAATACTCGTTTCAATGAGTTAACGGTGAGCAATAACAGTGCGATGCAGCAACTGAAGGATCGTAAAAGCCAAATCAGTACTGAGGCATCCCCTGAAGAATCGAAACAACCAGAAAAACACTGATCTCATATAAAAGGTTAGTGCTCAACTTGCCACTCATTCACCAAGGAATTCGATCACTATGGTCGAATTTTTCAACTCATTAAACCGCTCACTAAAATCTTCATTGTGATTTAAAGTCAACCGAAGATAAACACCATATAGTTCGCCTTTAAACATGCTTTAATACCGCTAAATAGCTCTTGAATTGAGTCAATCCCACAACACTATTCCCACCATATTTCCTATAATTTTTTCCCCGATAAATATCACGTGATAATCGATGTATGACTTGAGATTGTTGCAGTATTGTTTAAAAGCCATGAGATAACTTAGCAACGAATACGACTTAACTACTAGACCAACTAGACTACTCAGCCTAAAAAAACACTCTCTAAAAAACAGATAAAATCTACTGAATCAATTGGATAACGATACATCCATCATTTATCTACTGTGAATCCTTTGCGTAATAAATACCCTTTTGGCCAATTGCGACATATCAACGGGACTCGTATCTTCAGGGCTGAATTTGGAGTGCCTGTTGTTTTAGGCAACCCAAAATATTTGATGCAAGGAGTCACCCGTGCCAAATACCTCGATACGCTTTTTGGTACCGCTGCTCTTGCTCTGTAGTTGTATGACCTCAGCACAAGAGCTGAATGTCAATGAGTTACCTGTAACCCTTCAGGCATTACTGGAACGTTCCGGTCGCGATAATCTTATCGAGCTGGTGCAACAAGGCAATGCCAACCAAGGATTACTGTTCCAATCAGGCAACGATAACAAGGCCGATGTGACACAAGTAGGCAATGATAACGATGCGCTAATCACACAAATTGGTTCAAACAATGAAGTGCAACTACTGCAGGTCGGCAGTCAAAATACGGCTTCAGTGACACAAATTGGCAACGACAATCTAGTGCAACTGAACCAACTAGGAAGCGGCAACTTTTCGATTCAACAGATTGCAGACGGTGCTGCAATCTCAATAACTCAATATTAAACAGGGAGCGTCACATGAAATCACAAGCTAAAAAATCACTTATTGCTTTGGCCATTGCAACAGGTTTAAGCGGTCAAGTTTTTGCTGCCAGTACCGTGAGCGAAATTAGCGTAGTACAGTCAGGCCAAGCCCAAGACACGTTAGTCTCACAAACGGGTGCCCTTAACGCTGCTGCGGTTGTGCAAACCGGTACTGAGCAAACCGCAACCGTTATCCAAGACGGTGTGTGGCATGAAGCGGCTATTAATTCAACGGGCGATGAAAACAAAGTCCAAATAACGCAACAAGCTGATTGGCATGTGGCAAGTGCAAATGTTGTCGGTGACAACAACTTTGTAAATGTTTCGCAAGACGGTTTCTATAACCAAAGCAGTAATGATGTTACTGGCGACGATAATACAGTAGTCGTTAACCAATTAGGCGAAGTCAACGAAAGCCAAGTTGAAATCACTGGCACTGAAAACACCGTGTTTGTTGAGCAAGAAGGCGATGCTAACTTTGCAGTATTCCGCGTTGAAGGCAGCAACAACGATGGGAAAATCACCCAAATCGGTGACAACAACCAAGCAGGCTTAATCGCCCTCGACTTAACCGCTAACGTGGGGAATAACAACGACGTTTCTGTTAATCAAACAGGTAACAATAACTTTGGCGCGGCTAAGGGTATTGCAGGCGACAACAACACAGTAGACATGGTCCAAAAGGGTAATAACCATGTTGGCTTCGTTTACGCACTTGCAGGCAGCGACAACGATATTTCAATGGATCAAAAAGGTAACGGCAACACGGCTTATCTTGCTATGACTACGGGTGATGACAACACTGTAGATATTACCCAAAATGGCAGCGGCAACACTATCGGTGATACTTTAGTAGCCGATATCAGAGGTAATGATAACGATATTACGATAACCCAAAAAGGCGATGTCAACGGTGCAGAGTTCCAAGTATGGGGCGATAGCAATGATGTTGACTTGAAACAAAAAGGCGATGCTAACTTCGCGACCTTCGGTGCATACGGCACAGATAACGACTTCGATTTATCTTCTAAAGGCGATAACAACGAAATCCTTGCCTTCGCATCAGGTGAAGACAACAGTATTGAAGTGAGCCAAGAAGGCAATATTAACTTTGCCTATGTCGATGCTGTGGGTAGCGATAATGAAGTTGATGTTGAGCAAGATGGTACAGATAACGAAACACTGATTTCTGTTGCTGGTAACAATAATGCCGATGTCACTGCACTGCAAGATGGCGATCTTAACCTTATCGATTTAATTATCGAAGGTGATGAGAACACTGCACAAATTGCTCAATCAGGTAACGGTAACTGGGTAGGCGGTGACGCAAGTAGCTCATTCACAGTTAGCGGTGATAATAACAGCCTGTTGATCACTCAAACGGGTAATGACAACTTAGTATTAGGTTCTCAAGCGGGCAATAACAACAGCATCAGCGTTAATCAATCAGGCAATATGAACGTTGCTACTGTAGTGCAATACTAACGAGTGCAGTTAAGTCATCACAGTTAAATTCTTTGGCTGTGACATTTAAACGGCAATCAAACAAAAAGCGGGAATGTTTATTTAAACATTCCCGCTTTATTTATATTGATGAATCACCAAATGAGCTAATCGTCATTAAAATCAACAGTCACGACAAAAGACTCATTACAAAAACCTTTCACTGACTAGGGGCTGTTGATCTTTCGAGAGTGATTTTTAGACAGCATGGCAAGACGTTATAATTTGCTTCGCCAAAAGTAACCATAACCTCAAGCCATGCCAAGACTTATGCTAACCGATGCA
>NZ_JAJAEF010000022.1:0-72361 GCF_020447145.1 Shewanella sp. SR1
ATTCTGATTTTTTGTTTCTCGCACTCCTTATAAAAGAAGGGCTGAAACAAACTGTACATATTGCTATGAACACTCATTGTTACATTGATTTAAATTTTTGACTGCCAACCCTAAGGTTAAGCAGTTTCGATTAACTCAACACCTGTGAGTGTCCACACAGATTTCTTGTTTTATCTTGTTAAAGAGCAACTCATTATCCGTAAGAGGACGTGAGTACCACACTGAGCGCCGAACGCTTCCAGGTGGCTAGGGCTGCGTATTTTACGCATTTCCCGTTTCGCGTCAAGGAGTTTTTGCAAACTTTCTCAACACTCATCAATCAGTAAACTCATTGATGAACTGTCACATCAGGCTGCTTAACGCTGTCTGCCGTGTCAGTGGATGCGCATTATAGGGAGATTGAGAAAGTGCGCAACCCCTATTTTTAAGATAATTGTCATTTTCTCACTGTTCGTTGGATATTTGACCTGACCAGCTAGTTTTTAACCTTTATAATGCAAAAAACCACTCAATTAGGGACTTTTCTATGTCAGGGCCACTCAGAACTTACCAAGGTATTCATCCTCAATTAGGCAATAATGTGTATGTAGATGAAGCTTCGGTGCTTGTTGGCGATATTGCGTTAGATACTGATGCCAGTATTTGGCCTATGGTGGCGGCGCGTGGTGATGTTAACCATATTCGTATTGGTAAGCGCTCGAACGTGCAAGACGGTAGCATATTGCATGTGACACGTAAGTCAGCTGCTCGTCCCGATGGTCATCCACTGATTATTGGTGATGATGTGACTATTGGTCACAAGGCGATGCTTCACGGTTGCAAAGTCGGTAACCGAGTATTAGTGGGCATGGGCGCGATTATTCTCGACGGTGCGATTTTAGAAGATGATGTGATCTTAGGTGCGGGCTCTTTAGTGCCACCGGGCAAGGTATTACAGAGCGGCTATTTATATGTAGGCAGCCCAGCTAAGCAGGCTCGCCCATTAACACCTGCCGAAATGGCCTTTTTGCCAGAATCAGCCGACAACTATGTCAGACTGAAAAACGAGTACTTAGTTGAATTACAAAACCTCTAGTCACTTAGCGCTAATCTCTTATAGTTAGTCGCTTAGTATCGCTATATAAGAAAGGCGGCAGAGACTCATTCAGTCTCTGCCGCCTTTTGCTATTTATTGATTCAAAATCTATCCACTGAAACTCGCTATCAAACTAGCCTAGGCGTACTGCGCCAAACTCATCAAACTCTTCAGCTTTGATTAAGTCTTCTGCCATTTCTTCGGCATCAAACCTCACCGCATCAAATAATGCCAGCATAGCAGCCGCTTCATCGGTGCTCGGCTGTTCAGAGAAATCATTCAGCTCACGTAATTTAGCAGCACTGATATAGCACTTGATGTTCATCCCCTGCGATTGCGCCATAAAACAGATTTGCCCTTGGGCATCGTCCCAATATTGCAGATCAGGGAAAAGAATACTTTGATTCATGCTTCCTACTTAGGCTCTGCCATTAGTTTGTCCCGCAAAAGCGTCAACACCACTTGGGTGTCGGGCTCAATACCTCGCCATAAGGTAAAACTCTTAGCCGCTTGTCCGACTAACATACCTAGCCCATCAATGACTTTCGCCGCACCTTGGGAGAGTGCCCATTGGTTAAACGCGGTGACCGAGGCGCCATACATCATGTCATAACAAACGGTTTGGGTGGTGATGATATGTGCTGGCAAAGGTGGCAACTCGCCCGCAAGGCTAGCCGAGGTTGAATTAATAATGATATCGAACTCGCCCGCAAGCTCACTCATTTCTACGGCGGTGACTTTACTCGCGTAAGCGCCGTTATCCACAGAAGTAAAAATATCGACCAAAAGCTGCGCCTTAGTGTGGGTGCGATTGCTGATGGTCAGTTGTGCAATCTCCGCATTTAATAACGGCAGAATACAACCGCGCGCCGCGCCACCAGCTCCAATGAGTAACACGCGCTTATCTTGCAAGCTAACTAAGTTAGCGATGAGATCGGCCACCAGCCCTAAACCGTCGGTGTTATCACCGCGAATAGTGCCATCGGCCAATAAACTTAAGGTGTTGACTGCGCCAGCGAGTTTGGCTTCGGGGCTGATACTGTCACACAGCGCAAAAGCTTGCTCCTTAAAAGGCACTGTCACATTGGCGCCCTTGCCGCCCGCATTGAAAAACGCCGTCAATGAGGCTTCAAAACCATCGACCGGAGCAAGAATGGCTTCATAGGTTAATGACTCTTGGGTGGGCGCGGCAAATTGTCCATGGATGAACGGCGATTTACTGTGGCTAATTGGATTGCCAAACACTGCGTATCTGTCTGTCATTGCGATATGAAATTTTAGGTTCGATGGCTTTGCAGTCTACCGCGCTTTTGAGCCCACGCAAGACGAATTATGCTCAACTAAATTTCACGCTAGGTTTCACGCTATAATGCGCCATCGGCTCAATACACTCTACTTTAGTGAACGACTATTCCAATGAACTGGCTTAAAAAGATTTTTAGTAAACACACTCCGCCGCAGGATGATCGCGATCCGAGTCAATCTAACGCCTATGACTTAATCGGCGGCGAGAAGGTGATCCGCGCTATCACTAAATGTTTTTATCAGAAGATGGCAAGTTCGGCAGAAACGACAACACTGCTTGCCATTCATAGGGCGCCCATTGCGGAGTCTGAGCAGAAGCTATTCGAATTTTTAAGTGGCTGGCTCGGCGGACCACAGCTCTACCAGCAAAAATATGGTCATCCGGCATTGCGAGCACGACACATGCATGTCGATATTGATGAGGCAATGCGCGATCAATGGCTGTTTTGTATGAAGTTTGCGATTGAAGAGAATATTAAAAAGCCAGAGCATCGAGCCGCCATTTTTGAGGCGATTTCAACTCTGGCCGATCATATGCGTAATCAATAAAGTGGATATGGCATCCACTTTTTATGATTAACGGCTAAACCCAGTCGCGTGGTTTGAGGTAGTTATCGTACAAATCTGCCTCTGGGCTTCCCGCCTCTGGTGTATAAGCATATTGCCAACGCACTAATGGCGGCATCGACATTAAGATAGACTCGGTACGTCCACCTGTCTGCAGACCAAAAAGCGTGCCTCTGTCGTAGACTAAGTTGAACTCAACATAACGACCACGGCGATAGAGTTGGAACTGACGCTCACGCTCACCGAACTCAGTATCCTTACGACGCTCAACAATCGGCGCATAGGCCGTTAAGAAGCCATTGCCCACGGCTTGCATAAAGCTAAAGCTTTGATCGAATCCTGCTTGATTCAAGTCATCAAAAAACAGTCCGCCCACACCGCGGGTTTCATTACGATGCGGCAGGAAGAAATACTCATCGCACCATTTCTTATACTTGGGATAAACCTCATCCCCGAAAGGCGCACAAATATCCTTAGACGTCTGGTGCCACTCGCGCACATCTTCTTCAAATGGATAATAAGGTGTTAAGTCAAAACCACCGCCAAACCACCACACAGGATCGGCACCTTCTTTTTGCGCGATAAAGAAGCGCACATTGGCGTGAGTCGTCGGGATATAAGGATTGTTAGGATGGATCACTAAAGACACACCCATAGCCTCAAAACTGCGACCCGCCAATTCTGGGCGATGCGCCGTAGCTGACGCCGGCATAGCGGCGCCAGTCACATGGGAAAAGTTAACTCCAGCTTGCTCGAATACTGCACCTTGGGTTAATACTCGGCTCGTGCCACCACCGCCTTCGGCGCGGGTCCATGAATCGGCGGCAAACGTTGCTTGGCCATCCAGAGCCTGTAAACCGGCACAAATTCGGTTTTGTAAATCGAGTAAAAACGCTTTTACCACTGCAGCATCAGGCACACTCATCTTGTTATCCTTATTATTGGTTTGCTCATTGTCCATTTCGTAAAATTTTGCCGCTTCGCGCATCGATAATGGTCGAGGGCTGACGTTGTTCGCCGAGTTCGCCTAATACCAGTGCATCGATTTTACCGGTAAAATCAGCGAGGATTTCAGCGGCAGTTAATGCGGGATCTTCACCCGCAAGGTTAGCGCTGGTCGACACTAAAGGTTTATTAAGTGCGCGGCACAGGGCTTGTACTCCAGCATGGGCCGACACTCGCACTGCGATAGAGTCAAATTCGCCACAGAGGTATTTTGAAACATGTGCTTTGATTGGCATGACAAAGGTAAAAGGCCCCGGCCACTTGGAAAATGCAAATTCAAGCTGCTCAGCCGTCAATTGCGATTCATCAACATAGGCTAAAAGCTGCTGAAAATCACTGGCGACTAAGATCAGTCCTTTCTGCCATGGGCGCTGTTTTACCGCCAATAACTTTTGGATAGCAGTGTCGTTATCAGGGTCACAACCTAGGCCATAAACCGCCTCGGTTGGATAAGCAATAACGCCACCGTCAAGAATGATGTCTTTTATATCGGATGGGTGTAGCTGCAACATTATCAAATCACCTTATGCGTCTTATCAGTTTTTGTCATTACCCGAATCTTCGCCGCCCCATCTAACGGTCGGTTGGGGATTATACTCAAGCCGCACTAAGGCAACAAATATTATGCAATGGCCTCGCTACAAGGGGCGCTTGTACTTGCAGGTTTTTTGCGGACATTCTAAACGCATCCCCGCCGCACCTTTACGCTCGACTAAGATCCCAAAACCACAACTTGGGCAATCTTCAGCAACCGGAGGATAATTCACAATAAACTTGCACTTAGGGTAAGCGCTACAGGCATAAAAACTCTTTCCGAAGCGACTCGTTCTGTGCTCCAGTTTACCCGTTTTACATTCTGGGCAAGGGATATCAGGCTTGTCGCTCGCTTGATCCTGTTTTTCAATATGCATGCAGCTAGGGTATTGAGTGCAACCGATAAAGATCCCAAATCGACCAGACTTTACCGCCAGTTCGTGGCCGCATTCAGGACATACAGAACCTTCAATCACTTGAGTTTCAATGGATTCGTGCTGCACTAAGGGACGAGTGTAATTACAGCTAGGGTAATTATTACAGCCAATAAAACCGCCGTGCTTACTGTGTTTGACCGATAACTCGCTGCCACATTCAGGGCAAAGTTCGTATTCTTTTTCCAGTGCGTGTTCGTGGGCACTAAATAATTGTTCATCAATCTTAGACATAATCATTCACCACCTGTCGTAGCGCATTAGGATATCAAGCGCAGTGCCATCAAGGAATTTATGGCATCAAAAAAGGAGGTCTTAGCCTCCTTTCTCTCATAATTCATCTTTCACAACGATTAAGAATGTAGTCGGCCTTCGGGCTGTTCGAAGATTAAATCTTCCATTTGCTCATAAGCGGACTCATGACCAGGAGCGTTAAACAACACCATTAAGATAACCCATTTGAGATCTTCTAAAATCAGAGTTGGCTCATCCAACTCCATGACTCTATCGATCACCATTTCACGGGTTTCGACATTCAGCACTTTAACTTGCTCTAAAAACAGCAAGAAACCGCGGGATTCCACATCCAGCTTGTCCATTTCGTCCTTTGTATAGATACGAAACGAATGCTGATCGTGATTACAAAGATAAGGTTTATCCCCTTCTTGTAATTCTGCTAAGCGCTCTAACCAAGTTAACGCTTTTAAAATCTCGGATTGATGAAATCCGGCACGAGTGAGTTCCTTGGTTAACTCGTCTTCATCAACTAGTAGTTCAACTTCACTGTGAACATAGTTTTCAAATAGATACATGAGGATATCAAACATGGCTAGCTCCTCTTTACTCTGACGTAACCACCGGGTACTGCAATCACCCAACCTTGCAACTCAAGTTCAAGCATTTGTTCTAACACCAGATCTATCGTTTTCCCACTATGTTCAACTACTGCATCAATGGATGTAGTTTCATAACCTACACTAGCTAACAGAGACGAAAATGGCAAATTACAAATCTCGCCTTGCTGTATATGGTGGCATAACTTCAATTCTTCAAGGTGGTAAGCGGTTAAACTTGCCAACTCCTCCACTATATCGGCGGCTGTTTCCACAAGTTTTGCCCCATCACGTAATAAATCATGACAGCCTTGATGGTAACCACCCAAGATTGAGCCCGGAACGGCAAACACCTCACGCCCTTGCTCCATCGCCAACCTCGCTGTGATTAAAGAACCGCTTTTACGACAGGCTTCAACCACAAGTGTCCCTAAAGAAAGACCGCTAATAATCCGATTTCGTTTCGGGAAATTCCCCGCAAAGGGACCGACATCTGGCCAAAACTCGCTAAGTATACAGCCTTGTTGCTGAATATCATGATAAAGCTGCCGATGTTTTCGTGGATAAACAGTCTCAATGCCAGTCCCGAGCACAGCAACAGTTCGCCCTTGATGTTCAACACAGGCTTTATGGGCAGCGCCATCAATTCCCATCGCCATGCCGCTACAGATACCAAATCCCATTGAGGACATCTCTGCAGCCAGCTGATAAGCGACCTGCAATCCGCCTGGTGAAGCATTACGACTGCCAACAATCGCAAGATACGGAAGGGCTAACGCCTCCAAACAACCTTTAACGAACAGGACGGCGGGCGGATCTGAGAGTTGTTTTAATAACGGCGGATAAAGCGGTTCGGAGAAACAAACAAGATGATGGTCAGCGGCTTGCTGCTGCCATTCGAGGGCGACATCGACTTTTTGATAATCAATAGCGAGACTATGGAGCAGATGGTCAGATAAAGGTAGCGCTTCTCTCTCGTGCTCTAACCTTTGTCTGAGGTCGTCCACTTCCATGTGCGTTAATAATTGTTGGATCCGAGCGGGTCCCAGCCCAGATACAGCGCAAACAACTAACCAATCGACCAAATGTTCAGATATTACTGACCTCTTAAGGCTAAAGACTCAGGGGCAATTAACTTATCGTCGACACGCACAGGCCGCTCGGTGGAGACAATCAAACCCAAGCTCGCTTTGTCGAATACTTTGAAAACCAACAATTTACCATGATAGATATCTGGCATTTGAATAGCGCGATCCGATGAGACAGATGCCATCAGGTTATCGTAGGCGGTGCGCTCAGTGGCAGGCACTGGCATACCATCATTGTTGATGACGATGACTTCACCATCACGGTAAATAGAAAACACGACTCCGGGCTCAACCCCATCCTGGGTGCCTTTATCTAAGTACACCACATCCAACTTACCCGCTTCACGCATCTTTGATTCGATAGCAAGCACGACGGCTGGCGTCTTTAACTCTGCCGGTTTTGGCGTAAAGTAAGCTGACATCAAGGAATCACTTTCCATCGGCATGACTCTGAAACCCGCTTTAGTTTCACGAAAGCTGGTTAACAACTTAATTTTTGAAACCTTACCAGACTCAACCACTTGCCCAGTTGAGGCTAAAATGGCTTCTTGTCCTATCGCTTCGCCTGACGCTTTATTGAAAAACTCACGACCACGTTCGTAAACACCGTACTTTTGATTAATCGGCAGTTCAGCATCGATATAAATCACATCACCCACAATATGGTGACGCGATGGGCTTTCGCCTGCCAATACCATAGGTTGCTCGGCAAGCCAGTCGGTTGCGACAACGCGATTCTGCACTAAATACTGTTCAATCAAAGCCAAGTCGACGGCAGGAATTGCATTGCTCTTAGCAATAATCCGTCCTTCAGGACTCTTCTTCACATGGGGTTTAGCACTGTCGACCATGTCGCCGTTGCGCACAAGCCGAGGCTGACCATCGACAAACACGAGTGTGAGTTGATCGCCAGGATAAATAAGATGGGGATTGGCAATCTGTGGGTTTACATCCCAAAGACGTGGCCATTTCCATGGATCATTTAGAAACGCTGCGGAGATATCCCAAAGAGTATCGCCCTTTTTCACCACATATGACTCAGGATGCCCCGCTTTCAGCGTAAGGGTATCGGCGGCAACAAACGTGCAATTGAATGTCATTAACGCGAGTAAAATTAACCGTTTCATGGGTATTTCCATGTTGTTTGGCTCTTAGTTTGAGCTTTTACTGTTATTGATAGGCACTAAAGATTAAAATTAACCCATTAGCATCAGTCAGTATAACTAACTGGCAGAGATTTGACAGACTTGTTAAGAGTTTATGTATGGCACAATTAAAAGTATTACAATTTCCTGACGAAAGATTGCGGACACAAGCCACACCCATCACAGAGTTTAATGCCGAGCTGCAAACTCAAATTGATGATATGTTCGAAACCATGTACCAAGAAAAAGGTATCGGTCTGGCCGCGACCCAAGTGGATTACCATAAACAACTTATTGTCATGGACTTACAAGATGAAGTCGAACGACCTAAAGTGTTTATTAATCCCGAAATTATCGCCAGCAGCGGCGACTTCTGCAATGAAGAAGGTTGTCTGTCGGTGCCGGGCATTTATGCCAAAGTCGATCGCGCCGAATTTGTTACGGTAAAAGCCTTAGACAGGCACGGCAACGAATTTATTGTTGAGGCCGATGAGCTTTTTGCTATCTGTATTCAACACGAAATGGATCACCTCAAAGGCAAATTGTTTGTCGATTATCTGTCGCCGCTAAAACGTCAGCGGATCAAACAAAAACTTGAAAAAGCGGCCCGATTGGACGCCAAAGAAGCATAGGATCAGATTTGAAACCACTCAACATCATCTTTGCCGGAACACCGGATTTTGCCGCTCGCCACTTACAAGCACTGCTGAACTCACACCACAATGTGATTGGCGTTTACACTCAGCCCGATAGACCCGCTGGCCGCGGCAAGAAACTGACCGCCAGCCCAGTAAAAGAACTCGCCGTCGCCAACAATATTCCTGTGTATCAACCCGGTTCATTACGTAAAGAACCCGCGCAACAAGAACTTGCCGCGCTGAATGCCGATATTATGGTGGTAGTTGCCTACGGTCTGATCCTGCCAAAAGTCGTATTAGATACGCCGCGTCTAGGTTGTATTAACGTTCACGGTTCTATTTTGCCACGCTGGCGTGGTGCCGCACCGATCCAACGCGCGCTTTGGGCCGGCGACAAAGAAACCGGCGTGACCGTTATGCAGATGGATGTGGGTTTAGATACCGGCGATATGCTACTGAAAACCACTCTGCCGATTGAAGATAGCGACACCTCAGCCAGCCTTTACGAGAAACTGGCGGAACAAGGTCCTGTTGCTCTATTGCAAGCCCTCGAGGGTTTAGCAAACGGCACCTTAGCCGCAGAAAAACAAGATGAAGCCTTAGCGAACTACGCAGAAAAACTCAGTAAAGAAGAAGCCAGACTCGATTGGAATAAATCTGCCAAGCAACTCTGGCAAGAAGTCCGTGCCTTTAATCCTTGGCCAGTGAGTTATTTTGAGCACCAAGGCAATACCATTAAAGTGTGGCAGACCCAAGTTAGCGAAACCACCAGCACAGCCGCTCCGGGCACTATTATCAGCGCCAGCAAAAAAGGCATAGAAGTCGCCACCGCCGACGGCGTATTAACCCTGCTGAGTATGCAGCTGCCGGGGAAAAAGCCGCTCAATGTTGCCGATATTCTCAATGCTCGAGGTGAATGGTTTAGCCCGAATACTCGCCTCGCAAACGAGGCACAATAGTATGAACTTGCGCGCGCTGGCTGCGAAAGCCATCTTCGAAGTATTAGAAAAAGGCGTGTCACTCTCAGTGGCATTACCCGATCAACAAAAGCACCTTGCCAGCGGCAAAGATAAAGCCCTACTCGCCGAGCTCTGCTATGGCGTGATGCGCACTTTGCCGCAAATAGAGAAACGCATCAGTGAATGCCTAGCAAAACCACTCAAAGGTAAGCAAAGGATTATCCACCAGCTGCTGATCATAGGTTGCTATCAACTTTACTTCACTCGCATTCCAAGCCACGCCGCGATTTCAGAAACCGCCGAAGCCTGTCGCCAGTTAAAATTTGAAGGCATGGTTAAGGTCGTTAATGGCGTACTGCGCAACATTCAGCGCCAGCTTTCGCCGCTGAGTACTGAGTCAGATACCTTAAGCTACAACACGCCCGCTTGGTTGATTAAGCGCTTGAAAGAAGCCTATCCCGAGCAGTGGCAAGACATCATTCAACAAAGCCATGAACGCCCACCTATGTGGCTGCGTAATAATCGCTTATCCCAGAGCCGTGCCGAATACCTCGCCGCCTTAGCCGAACTCGAGATTGAAGCGAGCGAAGGCAGCAGTGCCGATGCCATTCTCTTGGCGCATCCAAAGGATGTTGCCACACTGCCACGCTTCCATGAAGGCGCGGCATCAGTGCAAGATGGCGCGGCGCAATGGGCGGCGACATTACTGGCGCCACAAGCGAATGAGTTAATCCTCGATGCCTGCGCGGCGCCCGGTGGCAAAAGCTGTCATCTACTCGAACTTGAGCCAAGCATCAAACTGGTTGCCGTCGACTTTGATGCCAAACGCCTCGAGCGCGTGCAACAGAACCTTGACCGCTTGTCATTAAAAGCGGAGCTTATCCATGGCGATGCGGCCAATATTGACTCATGGTGGCAAGGTGGACAATTTGATCGTATCTTACTGGACGCGCCATGCTCGGCCACGGGAGTGATCCGCCGCCATCCCGATATTAAATGGTTACGCAAAAACCATGACATCGAAGAACTGGCTGAACTACAACAGCAAATTCTCGATCATTGCTGGAAGTGGCTCAAACCCGGTGGCACGCTTCTTTATGCTACTTGCTCGATTTTACCGCAGGAAAACCGCGACCAGATCAGTGCGTTTTTAGAGAGAACGGCAGATGCTAAGCTAGACACACTCTCCCAGCAAAATTCGCCACAGGATATAGGTTGGCAAATCACGCCAGGACAAGACAATATGGATGGGTTCTATTACGCCCGTTTATTAAAAGCGACCGATTAGGAAGTAAGCAAGGCCATGAAAATTATCATATTAGGTGCGGGTCAAGTCGGGGGAACCTTGGCCGAGAATTTGGTAGGTGAGAATAATGACATCACCATAGTCGATCATGACAAATCCAGACTACGCGCCCTGCAAGATAAATATGACCTTCGCGTTGTGGCGGGCCATGCAGCCCACCCTGATGTGCTCAGAGAAGCGGGCGCAGAAGATGCCGACATGCTGATCGCGGTAACCAATAGCGATGAATGCAACATGGCCGCCTGTCAGATTGCTTACACCCTTTTCGGCACGCCAACAAAAATTGCCCGTATTCGTTCAGAACCTTATCTTGCGATGCGCGATAAACTCTTTATCGACAGTGAAACCAAAAATAGCGACGGTCGCCCCCGTGGTGGCTTCGTGATCGATGAATTAATCGCCCCTGAACAGTTAGTGACCGCTTACATTCAGCGACTTGTTGAATATCCCGGCGCGCTACAAGTACTCGAATTTGCCGAAGGACGGCTAAGCCTAGTGGCCGTTCGTGCCTATTATGGCGGCCCACTGGTGGGGAATGCGTTAGCGGCACTGCGCGAACACATGCCGAATATTGATACCCGAGTTGCGGCGATTTTCCGCCAAGGCCGCCCTATCATGCCTCGCGGTACCACGATTATCGAAGCCGATGATGAAGTCTTCTTCGTCGCCGACAGTCGCCACATTCGCGCTGTTATGAGCGAAATGCAAAAGCTCGATAACTCATACCGCAATATTATGATCGCCGGTGGCGGTAACATAGGCTTAGGTTTAGCCAAACGCCTCGAGCGCACCCACTCAGTTAAACTGATTGAGCATAAGTATGAGCGGGCTGAAGCCTTATCGGAGCAACTGGAAAATACTACCGTGTTCTGCGGTGACGCTTCGGATCAAGAATTACTGCTCGAAGAACACATAGATCAAACCGACGTATTTATTGCGGTGACCAATGACGATGAAGCCAATATTATGTCGGCATTGCTAGCAAAACGTATGGGCGCGAAAAAAGTCATGGTGCTGATCCAGCGCGAAGCCTATGTGGATATCGTCCAAGAAGCTAATATCGACATTGCTATCTCACCCCAGCAAGCCACCATTTCGGCACTGTTAACCCATATCCGTCAGGGTGATATCTGTAACGTTTACTCCCTACGTCGCGGCGCCGCCGAGGCAATTGAAGCGATTGCCCACGGGGATGCCAGCACGTCTAAAGTGGTTGGCAAAGCCATTGGCGATATTAAGTTGCCACCGGGAACCACCATTGGTGCTATTGTCCGCAACGACGAAGTATTAATGGCTCACGACAAAACCGTGATAGAACAAGGGGATCACGTGATCTTATTCCTAGTGAATAAAAAGTTTGTCGGCGAAGTCGAGAAGCTTTTCCAACCAAGTGCTTTCTTCTTCTAAGAACCTAAGTAAGCCAACTTATGCTGAACTTTAGACCACTATTGTTTATTTTAGGGCTGTTTTTGTCCATGCTGACAGCCTTCATGTTGATACCACTGCTCCTCGCCGTGTTCAATGCCGAGGAAACCGTGGGCTCTTTCATGCTGTCGGCGTTAGTGACAGGCATTAGTGCCAGCTTGTGTTTACACAATGGCCAGAGCAAGACTATTAACCTCAATATCCGCGATATGTTCCTGTTGACCAGCTTGACGTGGTTGATCGTGAGCCTGTTTGCGGCCATGCCCTTTACCCTATATCACGGGATTGGCTATACCGACGCCTTCTTTGAGACTATGTCCGGCATCACGACCACAGGTTCTACTGTGCTCTCGGGGTTGGATACCATGGATCACAGCATTTTAATCTGGCGCTCTTTATTGCAGTGGCTTGGCGGGATTGGCTTTATTGTGATGGCGGTGGCCATTCTGCCCTTCTTGAACGTCGGTGGTATGCGGCTGTTCCGCACTGAATCTTCGGATTGGAGCGATAAAGCCGTACCACGCACCCAGAGCATGGCTAAGTACTTATTCTTTATTTATATTTTGCTGACTGTTGCCTGCTGCGTTGCCTATCATCTGGCGGGAATGACTTGGTTTCAAGCCATCAACCATGCCATGACCACCCTATCGACTGGCGGCTACTCAACATCAGATAGCTCAATGGCCGCGTTCTCCCACTCGGCTCACTGGGTTGGCGTGTTCTTTATGGCGGCCGGTGGCTTACCGCTACTCATGTTTGTGCACACCATACAGCAAAGGGATCTGCGCATTTGGAACGATGCTCAGGTCAAAGGCTTCTTGTTTTTCCTGACTTTCGTGTCTTGTTCTATTGGCTTTTGGCTGTGGCAAACCCGCGACATTGAACTCCTCGATGCGCTGCGTTTATCCAGCTTTAACGTAGTTTCTGTGGTGACCACTACAGGTTATGGCTTAACGGATTACGGTGCTTGGGGCGCCTTTGCCAACATCGCCTTTATGTTCTTAATGTTTGTCGGTAGCTGCTCTGGCTCAACTTCAGGCGGGATTAAAATCTTCCGCTTTCAAATCGCTGGCGCCATTATGCGCGAGCAATTGAAACAGCAATGTCATCCAAACGGTATCTTTAGGGAACGCTACAACAATCGCATCATCAGTGAAGATATCGTGCGCTCGCTGATCACTTTCGTGCTGTTGTTTGTAATGGTGATTGTTGGCTTGTCGGTAATTTTAGTGCTCACAGGGCTCGACCCTATGACCAGTTTCACTGGCGCTATCACGGCGGTCACGAACGTAGGTCCTGGCTTAGGGCCGATTATTGGCCCTGCGGGTAACTTCTCAACCCTGCCCGATGTGGCGAAATGGGCGTTGTCACTCGGCATGCTCCTAGGTCGTTTAGAAATTCTGACCGTAGCAGTGTTATTCCACCCGAGTTTCTGGAAGTATTAATTCAGTAGAGCTTGGATACTAAAAAGGCGCTTAACTTGTTAAGCGCCTTTTCTATTAAGCCTGACCCGTCCTAAATAGCGGTAACGTCGACTAATTCAAGCAGATGATCGGCATAGACCTTCACATCTGCCCAGTCGGTGTAGTCGATAACCGACTTAGGATCGGTTGGACCTTTGGTCATTTTCATGATCAACTGGATCATCCACCTGTCGTACCAAGGCCATGAAGGATAATCCACTTTCCCCGCAATAATTTTAAGATCGGCTGGCGTCCACGGCGATAAGGCGATGAACTTTTGCAGATATTTATTATTCTCAGGAATACGTTTTTCTGGATTTCTCGCTACCACGTTGACGCAGAAGAAACTGTTTGGCAATGCACCCAAAGCCTCTGCATGCTGCTCGATAAACTTGAACACACTTTTATCATAGGTGCCATAGAGTACACAGGCACCTAAGGCGACGACCTCGTAATCGGGCCAATTGATACAAGTCGCGGCAGCACTGTTGATATCGACAAGGTCGACCTTAGCGCCACGAAAGGTTAATTGGTCGGCAATTGCATTGGCAATCTTGGCTGTGTGGCCACCACGGGTAAAATAAAGTACGAGAACGCGTGTCATAGGGAATTACCGATCCACTGAGTTAATGTCACCATTGTGGCAAGATTACGTTAAATAAACCTCTGATAGGATCACAAATCAGCCGTATCTCATATTCTGAGATGCAAAAATTGAGATCTGCATGGCTGAGCAGTATGATTGCGTAAACACAGGTGTTCAATTAGAATTATCTAATCAAAAGCGATGAAGTGAGTGACCTTATGCAAAATGACATAGATGTAGCTGCAATGGTAACTAATGCGGAAAGTGCGGCTAAATGGCTTAAGGCCATAGCGAACCCTTATCGCCTAATGATTTTATGCCTATTACTAGACAAAGAGTTGAGCGTAACTGAACTCAATGCCACTGTGCCATTAAGCCAGTCGGCACTATCCCAGCATTTAGCCGTATTACGCGCTGAAGATCTGGTGGATACCCGTAAGAGCTCGCAAATTGTTTACTACAAGCTCAAGAACGAACAAGTCACCCAAGTGATTTCGATTCTGCATAGCCGCTACTGCGCAGTGTAACACGGTAAAGCTAGCTTAAATTTAAGCCCTAATCGCTTGCAAGTGATTAGGGCTTAATGGTTTTTAGTGTTGGCTAAAGCGGTTACCGAAGGCGTCGACTTTTTCCCAATCGGTAAACTCAAAGGTGCCTGTGATATCGGTTGGCCCTTTAGTCATCCACATAATGAAACGTATCATAGTGCGATCGAAGAAACCGTATTTAGGATAATCAATCTTGCCCGCAAACACTTCTAACTGCTGAGGTTGCCACAGTGAAAGCTGCAGAAACTTTTGCATATAAGGATTGGTTTCAGGCGTATTCTTTAAGGGTTTGCGCGCCACGACGTTAACGGTAAAAAAGCCATTAATCTTAGTATCGAGTACCGCATGGTGGCGGTTCACAAACTGGTAAAGTTCAGGTCTATGTTTACCATAACGAATACTGGCGCCGATCAGCACTTTATCAAAATCAGCTAAGCTCAACGCTTCAGCCTGCGCTAATGTGACCAGAGCAACCTGCTCTCCCGCCTGCTCTGCAATCGTCTTCATTTTTTGGCAAATTGCCAATGTTTGGCCATCAATCGTCGAATAGATTATTAACGTCTGCATGATTAATTCTTCCAAAAAGTTGGCGTAAACAAAATCAGTAAGGTAAATACTTCGAGGCGACCAAACAGCATAGCCGCGACCAATACCCATTTGGCGCCATCGCCAATACTGGCGTAGTTACTGGCTACCGCGCCTAAGCCTGGGCCTAGGTTGTTTAAGCAAGCCGCGGTGGCACTAAAGGCGGTAATATCATCTAATCCCATCGCCATGAGTGCAAGCATACAGATCACAAACACCAGCGCATAGGCAGAGAAGAATCCCCACACGGCATCGACAACGCGATCGGGCAAGGCTTTAGAACCTATACGGATAGAGAACATCGCCTTAGGATGAACCAGTCGCTTTAATTCACGCGAGCCCTGTAACAGCAGCAAAATGACCCGAATCACTTTAATCCCGCCCGCCGTTGAGCCACCACAGCCACCGATAAAGCTCGAAAATATCAATAGAATAGGTAAAAACAGCGGCCACATGTGGAAGCTTTCAGTACCAAACCCTGCGGTAGTGGCCACGGAAACCGCCTGAAATAAGGCATGATCTAAGGTTTCTTCCGGCGAATCATAAATGCCCGAATGATAAAGCGTGAGGAAACAAATCGCGGTAAGAATAAGTTGAATCGCCACCAGCATCTTAAATTCGGCATCTTTAAAATACACTCTAACGTTAATTCCTCGCCGCGAAAATGCCGCAAAATGCACGCTAAAGTTAACCGCAGAAACGATTAAAAAGAATACACAAATAAGGTTAATCACTGAACTATCGAAATACCCCATGCTAGCATCGTGGGTCGAAAAACCGCCAATAGCGATAGTTGAAAATGAATGGCAAACCGCATCGAACACACTCATGCCCGCCATCCAATAGGCGGTCGCACAGGAAATAGTTAACAATAAATAGATATACCACAGTGCCTTAGCGGTTTCGGCGATCCGCGGGGTCATCTTACTGTCTTTCACTGGGCCCGGAATTTCAGCGCGATAGAGCTGCATTCCCCCTACGCCAAGCACAGGTAAAATCGCCACGGCGAGCACAATAATCCCCATACCGCCGAGCCATTGCAGCATATGGCGATAAAACAGAATGGCTTTAGGTAAGAAGTCGAGCCCGACAATCACTGTGGCTCCGGTGGTGGTTAACGCAGAGAAAGATTCGAAGAAACTATCGGTCCAGCTGAGGTCGGGTTGACTCGAGAAGATAAACGGTAAAGCACCGATAGAACCCAGTACGGTCCAGAACAGGACCACAATCAAGAAACCCTCTCGGGTACGCAATTCTTCTTTACAGTGGCGATTGGGATACCAGAGCCAGAAACCAATAAATAGGCTGACAAAAAATGCCTGCATAAACGCCGTACCGCCGCCATCGTTATACCAAACAGCGATCAGTGCTGGTGGCAGCATAGTGATTGAAAATAAACCAATCAGCAGGCCTATGATTCGTATTATGGTTTTATATTGCATTAAGCGAGTTCAATCATTCCATTGGCTGCAAAGGTATTTTCAGCATTTGGGCTATTTTGGCATAATTTACGCAGGCATCACAGCTCAAACTCAGGCCTCAAACTTCCCTGACTGAGCGTCGCCAGCGACTCACACAGTAATGCCTGTTGCTGCCTGCCTATCTCGAACACAATATCGACCGCTTCGGCAAATTGCTTGTCGATAATCACGGCATCGACTTGCTGTAATAGATGCTCAACATCGCGCAGCTGCGCATAATCACAATGCAACTTGGCGGGATAACGTAACTGTTTTAGTCGCGTCGGCAATTGAACCAAACCTTGCCTTAAGCCCGACGTATAAGCCCGAACCAGTCCACCTACGCCTAGCTTAGTACCGCCATAATAACGCACAACAACAGCGCCCACTTCGCCGATATTCGCCCCTTGCAACACAGCTAACATAGGGCGACCAGCACTGCCGGCAGGTTCGCCGTCATCACTCGAACCAATCAAGACGCTATCATCCGGTGCGCCAGCCACAAAAGCTGAGCAATAATGGCTTGCGCCGGGATAGTCACGCTTTATGTCAGTGAGTACTAACTTAAATTTATCAAAGCTATCGCAATGAAACAGAAAAGAGATAAAGCGGCTATGCTTTATCTCTTCTTCGACCACGATATCTTCACAGGGAACACTATAACTTTCGAGCACACATCCGCCCTAATCTTTACCCTATGATCAATCAGCCAAGCCGAGTTCACGGGTCATGTTCTCGTTTCTATCTTGATGCACTATGACGTTATCTTCGATGCGAATACCGCCAAAAGGTCTTAACTCATCAACCGTTTGCCAGTTGATCTGTTGGCCACGACTATCTTGTTTAAGCTCATTGAGCAGAGTATCGATAATGTATAACCCGGGTTCCATGGTCAGCACTTGGTTTGGCGCTAAAATGCGGGTGCAACGTAGGAATGGATGGGCCTCTGGCGCCGCGATATGAGTACCGCGTTCATCGTGGGAGAAGCCACCAACATCATGTACTTGTAGGCCTAACATGTGGCCTAAGCCATGTGGGAAGAAAGCACTGGTTATGCCTTGATCGACCAAACCTTGGGCATCACCTGTGGCTAAATCAAAATCCAATAGCATTTGCGCGACTTTAGCATGGGTGGCCAAGTGTAAATCGGGATAACGCACACCCGGACGCATCATGTCGATAAGCTCTAGCTGCGCCTTGTTCATCGCAGTAATCAATTCATCGAAACGATTCTTCTCGAATGCGTAGGTTCTGGTGATATCAGAGGCATAGCCAAAGTAACTCGCGCCCGCATCGATAAGAAATGACAAACGTTTCGCAGGGCTTTGGTGTTCAAGTGCGGTGTAATGCAAAATCGCCGCATTTTGGTTAAGGGCAATGATATTGCCATAGGGCACTTCATTCTCACTCTGGCCTACGGCAGATAAATAGTGCTGCTGGATTTCGAACTCGCTCGCACCATTATAAAAGGCATTTTTAGCCGCCAAATGTCCCTGCACCGCAATTTGATTCGCGCGGCGCATACATTCCAGCTCATATTCGGTTTTAGTGGTTCTATGGTAATGCAGATAACTCATCACAGCATCGGGATTACGACTGGTAAAACCAAGCACTTCGGCCACATCTAAATGCTCACCTAAATAGGCCCAATTAGCGATATCTGTCGGTAAAAACTCAGCGACCTTATCAGCCTTGGTCAGCAGCTTAATATCGAAATACTCAGTCCAAAACATATCAGGCACATCAGACACTTTGTGCCAAAAATCCACAGGACGATAAAAAATCAGCTGCGGCTTATCACGGCCGTTGACTACTAACCAACAATTCGGATTATCCAACACAGGCAACCATGCCTTGAAGTGCGGGTTTGCCTTAAAGGGATAATTGATATCATCCAAAAACATCCGATGCGGCTGACCCGAATGGATCACTAAACCAGACAAGGCTTCTCGAGACAAAATCTCTGCGACTCGACGGTTTAACTCGGCAATATGGGCACGATAGTGATGAGCCAACTGATCCATTTGTCATCTCCTGCAATGAATAAAAGTTAATAATATGAGCCGAATTTGCTCACATATTCTTAATCTGATCATGAACAACAGATTCAATCAAAACACTAAACTGTCACTCAATCTAAAATACATGGCCGCTGAACAAACAACATTAAAGCGATAACGTCATGATTATCTTTAAGAGTTATGTTCAACCCTAGCATGGCTGCAGCGTTTAAACGTCTAAGGTAAACAGCCACAAAGACCTATTTATCCGCAAAGTGATTTAACGCATTCTAGGTGTTCTACACTCTGTGCAGTGTATCACAAAGGTGAAAAATCACTCTAGCCGACAAGAAATTAAACAGTCGTTTAAATTGGGTGTTGTAATTTATCGAATTTCGAAGCACACTGGCACACAACTGGTCAAATGATGGCCGAAGCTGCTGTGAGATAGAGAGTCGTACTAGCACCAACACATAATGGTGGGTATCACTTTTAAGCCAAAAGGAAGCAAGCAATGATCTACCAAAGTCCTACAATTCAGGTTGAGTTACTCGAGGATAATATTGCCAAGCTGTGCTTTAACGCACCCGGTTCGGTGAACAAATTCGACAGAGAAACCCTCGCCTCGCTCGATGCGGCATTAGACAGCATCAAGCAAGATTCCAATATCAAAGCGTTAGTGCTGACCTCAAGTAAAGATACCTTTATTGTGGGCGCAGACATTACCGAATTTTTAGGCCTGTTCGCACAAGATGACGCCGTATTGCTCTCTTGGGTTGAACAAGCCAACGCAGTCTTCAACAAACTCGAAGACTTGCCTTTCCCAACTGCATCAGCAATCAAAGGCTTTGCCTTAGGTGGCGGCTGTGAAACCATTCTGGCAACCGATTTCCGTATCGCAGACACCACAGCCAAAATCGGTTTACCTGAAACTAAACTCGGCATCATCCCAGGTTTTGGCGGCACAGTTCGTCTGCCACGTGTGATTGGTGCAGATAACGCACTTGAGTGGATCACGACCGGTAAAGACCAACGCGCTGAAGATGCACTGAAAGTCGGCGCTGTTGATGCCGTGGTTGCACCACAAGCGTTAGAAGCTGCTGCGATTCAAATGCTGAAAGATGCTGTTGCTGAAAAGCTGGATTGGCAAGCACGTCGTAACCGTAAACTGTCTGCACTAACACTGCCAAAACTTGAAGCTATGATGTCATTCACCACAGCCAAAGGCATGGTGTTTGCGGTTGCGGGTAAACACTACCCTGCACCAATGGCTGCTGTAAGCGTGATTGAGCAAGCATCGACTAAAGGTCGTGCTGAAGCATTACAAATCGAACATCAAGCCTTTATCAAGCTGGCTAAAACTGACGTAGCTAAGGCACTTATCGGTATTTTCCTTAATGATCAATTTGTTAAAGGTAAAGCGAAGAAAGCTGGCAAGTTAGCGAAAGAAGTCAACAACGCCGCCGTATTAGGTGCAGGCATTATGGGCGGCGGCATCGCTTACCAAAGCGCCAGCAAAGGCACACCGATTGTCATGAAAGACATTGCCCAGCCAGCATTAGATTTAGGCCTCAATGAAGCCGCTAAACTGCTGTCTGCCCAAGTCGCCCGTGGCCGTTCAACGCCAGAAAAAATGGCCAAAGTGCTGAACAACATTACGCCTTCGTTAGATTATGCCGCGATTAAACACAGTGATGTTGTCGTTGAAGCCGTTGTTGAACATCCAAAAATCAAAGCACAGGTTTTAGCCGAAGTTGAAGGTTATGTGAGTGAAGATGCAATTATCGCCTCAAACACTTCAACGATTTCAATCAACTTGCTCGCTAAGAGCATGAAGAAACCTGAACGTTTCTGCGGTATGCATTTCTTCAATCCAGTGCACAAAATGCCTTTGGTCGAAGTTATCCGTGGCGAGCATAGCTCTGAAGAAACCATCGCCTCTGTTGTGGCTTATGCCAGCAAAATGGGCAAGACCCCAATCGTTGTTAATGATTGCCCAGGCTTCTTCGTTAACCGCGTACTCTTCCCTTACTTTGCAGGCTTTAACGGCTTACTTGCCGAAGGTGGCGACTTTGCTGCAATCGACAAAGTGATGGAAAAACAATTCGGTTGGCCAATGGGTCCAGCTTACCTGCTCGACGTAGTCGGTTTAGACACAGGTCACCACGCCCAAGCTGTTATGGCTGAAGGTTTCCCTGATCGCATGGGTAAATCAGGCACTGACGCGATTGATGTGATGTTTGAGAACAAACGTCTTGGCCAGAAAAATGGTAAAGGTTTCTATGTCTATTCAGTCGATAGCCGTGGCAAGCCGAAGAAAGATGTCGATCCAACGAGCTACGGCCTATTGAAAGATGCCTTTGGCGAGTTAAAAGCCTTTGAAGCCGATGACATTATTGCCCGTACTATGATCCCTATGATCATCGAAACCGTGCGCTGTTTAGAAGAAGGTATTGTCGCATCGCCTGCCGAAGCGGATATGGGCCTAGTTTATGGCTTAGGTTTCCCGCCATTCAGAGGCGGCGTGTTCCGTTACTTGGATACCATGGGTGTCGCAAATTTTGTGGCCTTAGCAGACAAATATGCTCACTTGGGCGGTCTGTATCAAGTCACAGATGCGATGCGCACATTAGCAGCCAATAACGGTAGCTACTACCAAGCCTAATTAGCGGGAAAGGAATTTAATCATGAAACAAGCTGTTATCGTAGACTGCATCCGTACTCCGATGGGCCGCTCAAAGGCTGGCGTATTTCGTAATGTGCGTGCAGAAACTCTGTCTGCCGAACTAATGAAAGGTCTGTTGCTGCGTAACCCGCAACTCGACCCAAACCTGATTGAAGACGTGATTTGGGGTTGTGTGCAACAAACCCTAGAGCAAGGCTTCAACATCGCCCGTAACGCTTCGCTATTAGCGGGCATTCCAAAGACTGCTGGCGCTGTGACGGTTAACCGCCTATGTGGTTCATCAATGGATGCTATCCATCAAGCTGCGCGTGCGATTATGACTGGCATGGGCGACACCTTTATTATTGGTGGCGTAGAACACATGGGCCACGTGCCAATGAGCCATGGTGTCGACTTCCACCCAGGTCTTGCTAACAACGTGGCAAAAGCCTCTGGCATGATGGGTTTAACGGCTGAAATGCTGGGTAAACTGCACGGTATTACCCGTGAACAGCAAGATGCGTTTGCGGTACGTTCACACCAACGTGCTTATGCAGCGACGATTGAAGGCCGCTTTGCCAAAGAAATCTATGGCATTGAAGGTTACGATGCTAATGGTGCCTTAATTAAAGTCCTGCAAGACGAAGTGATCCGCCCAGAAACTACCATGGAATCTTTGGCTGCACTGCGCCCCGTGTTTGATCCAGTAAACGGTACTGTGACTGCTGGTACTTCTTCTGCACTGTCTGATGGCGCTTCAGCCATGTTGATCATGGAAGAATCTAAAGCGCGCGCACTTGGCTTGCCGATTCGTGCACGTATTCGCTCTATGGCGGTTGCAGGTTGTGACGCGGCTATCATGGGTTACGGCCCAGTGCCAGCCACGCAAAAAGCACTGGCTCGTGCCGGTATTACCGTTGCCGATTTAGATGTGATTGAACTTAACGAAGCGTTTGCTGCTCAGTCTTTACCTTGTGTGAAAGATTTAGGCTTAGCAGATGTGGTTGATGACAAAATAAACCTCAACGGTGGCGCGATTGCACTAGGTCACCCACTGGGTTGTTCAGGCGCTCGTATCTCTACGACGCTGATCAACTTAATGGAAGACAAAGACGCGACCTTAGGGTTAGCGACCATGTGTATTGGTTTAGGCCAAGGTATCGCCACTGTATTCGAACGCGTTTAATTCGTTACTAGAATAATTTCAAAGCCGGAACTTGTTCCGGCTTTTTTATGCCAAATTTTCTGCCAGCGTAAATATTAATATTTCTCATTTCTTCTGCTGTTCATTTGAAAATCAGTCCGTTATCAACTTAACTACAAGGGCATCACTGGCTATTGTGGACGACAACAGGCAAGCAATCATCAGCCAAATCTAGGCAGTGTAGTGCAAGGATGCAATTCGTTGTTTTATAAGAGGAATGCCTGATGCTACAAACGGAACAGACCCTTTTCGAACAAATGCGGATTACTGAGCTGGAGATCGAGTCTCGTAAGGCGCTCTTCTCTTTTACTGGGGCGGACGTAAAGGCCCTGCAATCCTTTAAGCCCATCATTGAAGAAAATATAGATAAAATCGTCGATGACTTTTATGGCTTACAAACCAGCGTTTCAGAAATTGCGCTGCTGATCGGAGACTCAGACACCCTTGCCCGCTTACGTACCGCACAGAGAAGATATGTGCTTGATTTATTTAATGGTGTTTATGATCTTGAGTACGTAAACAATCGCCTGCGGATTGGGTTAGTCCATAAACGCATTGGTGTTGAGCCTAAGCTTTACCTGTCTGCGGTACACACACTAAAAGAGCTTATCTACGCCGTGATCAACTGTTCAGTGCAAGATACACATCAAGGCGAATGTATTCGAGTCGCGATTGATAAACTGGTGCTGTTTGATGTCACGCTGGTATTCGATACTTATATTCGCAGCTTAGTATCCGAAATTGAGAACGCTAAGGATAAAGCCGAAAAATATGCCCAAAGCATGGAAAGCAAAGTCAAAGAGCGGACACAGCAGTTAGAAGAACTGTCGCAAACCGATCCCTTAACAGGCCTGCTCAACGTTAGGCATTTACAAGAAACGGCAACGCGCATACTCAGGGCTGCCCAAAGGCGTGCCGAACCCGTCAGCGTGATCTACTTAGACGTAGATGATTTTAAGTCATTCAACGACACCCAAGGCCATAGATCTGGGGATGAAGTACTCCGTGCTGTAGCAAAAGCGATTAAAGAAATCACTCGGGCCGAGGACCATTGCTTTCGATATGGTGGAGATGAGTTCTGTATCATTATGCCTAACTGCCGTGAAGAACAAGCTCGGGATAATTTCATCACTCGATTCAATCAAAAAATAAAACTCAGTTTAAACAATATTTCCTTAAGCTTTGGCATTATTGATACTGGACCCTATGAGTACGAAGAAGCCAATAGCTTAATTCATAAAGCCGATCAGCGAATGTATAGCTACAAACGTGCATCTAAACAGCAGCAACAAACTATGGCGGCAGCAAATGATTTAGCACCTGAGAATAGTACCGCAGATGTCCATTCAATCTCTCAATCTCAAAGCGTTGATAAAGCCGTCGAGTAATTTTTAAACCCATTCGTCATCATGTTCCACGTGGAACATTCAATATCTAACATTCGTATTGATAGAACACATCAATAAAACCAGATCACAAATTGAAACCGCCAACTTGGTTTATCATGGGGGCTGGAGTAACATTAGCTAATTCTGCTTAACCGTTCAGTAGAGGTAATATGAACGACGCTTTCTCAACCGCACAGCATAGACTCGATGCTCTTGGTTTACGCTGCCCAGAGCCTGTAATGATGGTTCGTAAAACGGTAAGACAAATGGCTGCTGGCGAGACACTGCTGATCATTGCCGATGACCCTGCGACGACGCGCGATATTCCGAGCTTTTGTGAGTTTATGGATCACACCTTAATTGCCAGTGAAACCACGCAAACGCCATATCAATATTTGATCAAAAAAGGACTTTAAGTCGTATCGTTAACGACTTACTCATAAAACAAAGGATGTGAGAAACTATGCCAAAACTGCTGGCGATTGCCTATAAAACTGTAAAACGCGGCCCAATGAATGAAGTTCTCTGTGCCAATGTCACCCAACTCAGTGGCGTAGAGAAAGATGTGTTTGGTCGCCCAGGCAAACGCCAAGTCACTGTGCTTTCTAAAATTCAGTGGCAACAGGCCTGCCATAGTATCGAGGCAGATTTACCTTGGACGACTCGCAGAGCAAATCTGCTCGTTGATGATCTCGTATTTAGCAGTGCCGATGTTGGTAAACATTTACAGATCGGTGATTTGCGACTCGAAATAACGGGTGAAACCGACCCCTGTAAAAAAATGGAAATAGCACATGTCGGTTTAGAAGCCGCGCTCACGCCAGATTGGCGAGGTGGTGTAACCTGCCGAGTATTAAATGATGCCATGATCCACTTAGGTGATGAGATCACTCTGGTTAATCCAAGCTAATTTTATTCCCAG
Organism: Shewanella sp. SR1; assembly: GCF_020447145.1. Lineage (NCBI taxonomy): Bacteria > Pseudomonadati > Pseudomonadota > Gammaproteobacteria > Alteromonadales > Shewanellaceae > Shewanella > Shewanella sp. SR1. The sequence continues at coordinate 25,136 of NZ_JAJAEF010000022.1, forward strand.
CTAGTCGACCACTCTTAGTTAATTATCCATACTCCTCAGTAAATAGAACCAAGTGACTTGGTTCTATTTCTGCTGCGCCAGCTCTCATTCCATATAGCCATACTTATCCCTCGCTCGGTCATCAATTGAAACAGTATTTACGTGTTCCTTCTTATCTATTTATGCGATAACTAGACTGAGTATTAACAAAAGTTCATCTTAATATTAATACCACTCAAGCAGTCCATAAGAACGATAACAGGAAGTGACATGTTGAAATCTAAACTTACTCCGCTTTATATCGCCCTCGCTCTAGGGATGAATACCCTCGCCGTTAACGCAGCAGAAACGAAGGAGGCCGAATGGAATGTTAACGCTCCAGCAAATGCTCCCTTAGAGCAAGTCAAAATTGATGTTAATGAAGGTACTTGGATGAACCTTAGTGTCAGTCCAGATGGCAAGCATGTCGTCTTCGACTTACTCGGCGACATTTATCAAATCCCTGTATCAGGCGGTGAAGCTAAGCCATTAGCCCAAGGTATTGCTTGGCAGATGCAGCCCGTCTATAGCCCAGATGGTAAACATATCGCATTTACCTCGGATGGCGATGGCGGCGACAACATTTGGATCATGGATGCCGATGGCAGCAATCCACGAACTGTCACCCAAGAAACATTCAGGCTGCTAAACAGTCCCGCTTGGAGCCCTGACTCTCAGTATCTTGTTGCACGTAAGCATTTTACCGCCAGCCGCAGTTTAGGTGCGGGTGAATTGTGGCTATACCACGTAGCGGGCGGCGAAGGCGTCAAACTAACTGAACGCCCAAATGATCAGAAAGATTTAGGCGAACCCGCGTACTCGCCCGATGGCCGTTATATCTACTTTAGCCAAGATGATACGCCAGGCAAAACATTCCACTATTCAAAGGACTCAGTTAACGGTATCTACAAAATCAAACGTTATGATACCCAAACCGGTGACATTGAAATTTTGATTGAAGGTACCGGTGGTGCAATTCGACCAACACCAAGTCCTGATGGCACTAAGCTCGCCTATATAAAGCGCGATGATTTTAATTCGTCACTCTACCTGCTCGACCTCAAGTCTGGTGAAACCACTAAACTGTTTGGCGAACTAGACCGTGATATGCAAGAGACTTGGGCGATTCATGGCGTCTACCCGACAATGGCGTGGACTCAAGATAACAAGGATATTTTCTTCTGGGCGAAGGGAAAAATTAACCGCCTGAATGTTGCCAGCAAAACACTCACAGATATCCCCTTTAGCGTAAAAACTGAGTTAGCAGTACAACCCTCAGTGCGCTTTAAGCAAGATATAGATAAAGATGTTTTCGATGTCAAAATGCTACGTATGGCGCAGGTCTCTCCCGATGGCAGTAAAGTGGCCTTCGAAGCGCTGGGTAAGATTTGGTTAAAATCATTACCCGATGGAAAAATGTCGCGCTTAACTGAACTCAATAATGGAATTGAAGAACTGTATCCACAATGGTCCCGCGATGGCAAAAATATTGTTTTCACTACTTGGAATGACCAAGAACAAGGAACAGTGCAAGTCATTAGTGCCAAAGGTGGCAAACCTAAGCAGCTAACATCTGAACCAGGAAAGTACGTAGAACCCACCTTTTCACCCGATGGTGAACTTGTGGTGTATCGTAAAACCCAAGGCGGTAACCTCACACCAAGAACTTGGTCGCAGGAGCCTGGACTATATAAAGTCGATATCAAAGGCAAACAAAATAAGAAAATCAGTGCCGATGCCTACCAAGCTCAATTCGGTGCCAATGCCGATCGTGTCTTTTTTATGAATAGCGGCGAAGATGAAACGCCACAGTTATCATCTATCAACTTAGATGGCTTCGATAAGCGAGTTCATTACAGTAGTAAACATGCGACTGAATTTAGGGTTTCACCCGATGGTGAGCAACTCGCCTTCGCTGAACGCTTTAAGGTTTGGGTGACTCCTTTTGCTAAACACGGTGAAACCGTTGAGATTGGCCCCAATGCCAACAATTTACCCGTAAGTCAATTGAGTGTCCGTGCGGGTGAAAGTATCAGTTGGAACAGTAAAAGCAACCAACTGTATTGGACGCTTGGCCCTGAACTTTATCAAGCCAAGGTTGATACTCAATATCTTAATAAAGAAGAAAAGGCTCATCCAAGTATTATCAATTTAGGCTTTACCGAAAAGGCCGATGTTCCACGTGGAACAATCGCCTTCATCGGTGGCAAAGTGATTACAATGGAAAATGACCAAGTCATCAATAATGGCGTGGTCATAGTCAAAGACAATCATATTGTGGCCGTAGGTGATGCCAATATCGCGATTCCAAAAGATGCACAGATCATCGACATCAAAGGAAAATCGATCATGCCAGGGCTATTCGATGCCCACGCCCATGGACCGCAAGCAGATGATGAAATTGTGCCACAACAGAACTGGGCGCTGTATTCTGGCCTTTCCTTGGGTGTCACCACTATTCACGATCCCTCGAATGACACGACAGAAATTTTTGCAGCTTCTGAACAGCAAAAAGCAGGACACATAGTTGGCCCACGTATTTTCTCTACTGGTACCATATTGTATGGTGCCAATGCGCCTGGCTACACATCGCACATAGACTCCCTCGATGATGCCAAGTTTCATCTTGAACGTCTGAAAAAAGTCGGGGCGTTTAGCGTAAAAAGCTACAACCAACCGCGACGCAATCAGCGGCAGCAAGTCATCGCTGCTGCTCGTGAACTCGAAATGATGGTCGTGCCTGAGGGTGGCAGTTTGCTGCAACACAATCTCACTATGGTCGCCGATGGCCATACAACGGTTGAGCACTCTCTACCAGTGGCAGCGATTTATAACGACATCAAACAATTCTGGAGCCAAACTAAAGTCGGTTACACCCCAACCTTAGTGGTCGCCTATGGCGGTATTTCAGGCGAAAACTACTGGTACGACAAAACCGATGTGTGGGCGCATCCACGCCTGTCAATGTATGTCCCCGCCGATATATTACAGGCGAGATCAATGCGACGCCCGCATGCTCCAGATGGCCACTATAATCATTTCAATGTTGCAAAAGTCGCTAACGAGCTCAATAAGTTAGGAGTCCACCCAAATATTGGCGCCCACGGTCAGCGTGAAGGTTTAGCGGCACATTGGGAAATGTGGATGTTCGCCCAAGGCGGCATGAGCAATATGGAGGTATTGAAAACGGCCACCATTAATCCGGCGACGACCTTTGGTATGGAACAACAGCTAGGCTCGATTAAAGCAGGTAAGCTCGCAGACTTAATCGTTATTGATGGTGATCCATTAACCGACATACGCGTCACAGATAAAGTCACTTATACCATGGTCAACGGTAAGCTTTTTAATGCTGAGACGATGAATGAGCTTAATGGGGATAAGGAAAAACGTAAGCCATTTTTCTTTGAGAAAATCTAAACTCTATCCTCAAGGCTAGAATGGGAGAGTTGCTTTCCTGTTTTAATTATTTGGTTTAACCAGATATCACCAATGAAGATAAAAGCATGTTCCACGTGGAACATGCTTTTTTACATTTTGTGCATTGTTTATTGTGCATATGGACAAGAACTCGAATATTGCTATGAGTACTGTCCTACATCAGCAAGATGAGCGATTACTGATGTTCGCAGTTATGCTGACTGGCACAGGAATCAACACAGGCCTGATAGGAAATACACTCTACAAGGTGGTCATTCACCATACCCACCGCCTGCATAAAGGCATAACAAATTGTTGGGCCGACGAAATTAAATCCAAGCTTCTTTAACGCTTTTGACATGGCTTCAGATTCTGGCGTTTGTGCTGGAACCTGCGACATAGCAGTAAACTGATTCACTATGGGCTTACCCCCAACAAAGCTCCATAAGAATGCAGAGAAATCCTTCCCATCGGCAGTATAGGCCAAATATCCTTTGGCATTCTTGATGATAGAGTTCACCTTCAAGCGATTGCGCACTATGCCGGGATTCAACATAAGTTCCTCCACTTTCGCCTCATCAAAGCCAGCAATCACTTCTGGTTCAAAATTGGCAAAGGCCTGCTCATAGTTTTGTTGTTTCTTCAGGATCGTAATCCACGATAATCCGGCCTGTTGACCATCTAAACACAACTTAGCAAACAGCTCCTTAGGATCATAAACCGGCCGCCCCCACACTTTGTCATGATACTCACGATACAAGGGATCATCACTTACCCAGCCACAACGGATCTCTTCCATGGTATATAACCTTATTGTTTTAATTAAGAAGGTAAAAAATAACCTACATAAGCAGATATCTACAAGGTATAATCGAACCCATTTTCTATTCAGGCTGACGGCAGTAGACAAGTAGACATGACGACAAAACACGACGTAAAAACATTTCAGGGTTTCATTCTTACCCTGCAGGAATATTGGGCACAGCAAGGCTGTGCAATCGTTCAACCTCTAGATATGGAAGTCGGCGCTGGAACATTCCACCCACAAACTTTCCTACGTTCTTTAGGGCCAGAACCTATGAGCAGTGCCTATGTGCAGCCATCGCGCCGCCCTACGGACGGTCGTTACGGTGAAAACCCTAACCGTCTGCAGCACTACTACCAATTCCAAGTCGTGTTGAAGCCTTCACCTGACAATATTCAAGAGCTGTATTTAGGCTCACTGCAAGCGCTTGGTATCGATACTCAAATCCACGATATCCGCTTTGTAGAAGATAACTGGGAATCACCAACACTAGGTGCTTGGGGCTTAGGCTGGGAAATCTGGCTAAACGGTATGGAAGTAACTCAGTTTACTTACTTCCAACAGGTTGGCGGCATCGAATGCAGCCCAGTCACAGGTGAAATCACCTATGGCCTAGAACGTCTGGCTATGTATATCCAAGGTGTTGATAGCGTTTATGATCTCGTTTGGACCGATGGTCCACTGGGTCGCATCACCTATGGCGATGTGTTCCATCAAAACGAAGTCGAGCAATCGACCTATAACTTCGAACACGCCGATGTGGACTTTATGTTCACCCTGTTCGATCAGTGCGAAAAAATGTGTCAGCATTTATTGTCACTGGAAAAACCTTTACCTCTGCCCGCTTACGAGCAAGTGATGAAAGCCTCGCACGCCTTCAACTTACTCGATGCCCGCCATGCCATTTCAGTGACCGAGCGCCAACGCTACATCTTACGCGTTCGCACTATGGCGAAAGCGGTCGCTGAATCTTATTATCAGGCACGCGAAGCGCTTGGCTTCCCAATGTGTAAGTAGAGGTAAAAACATGAATTTTGAAAACTTACTCATAGAGTTAGGCACAGAAGAGTTACCACCTAAGTCACTGCGTAAACTGGCTGAATCCTTTTTAGCTAACTTTACCGAAGAACTCAGCAAAGCCGATTTAGCATTTAGCTCTGCCGTTTGGTACGCAGCGCCACGTCGTCTGGCGATTAACGTCACTGAACTTGCCCTTGCACAAGCCGACAAAGTGGTTGAAAAACGCGGCCCCGCCGTGAGTTCAGCCTTCGATGCTGAAGGCAAACCGACTAAAGCCGCCGAAGGTTGGGCACGTGGGAATGGTATTACTGTTGAACAAGCCGAACGTTTAGTGACAGATAAAGGCGAATGGTTAGTCCATAACGCTAAAGTTGAAGGCGTCGAAACGAAAAGTTTGATCGCTGCTATGGCTCAACGTGCACTCGATAAATTACCCATTCCTAAGCCAATGCGTTGGGGTAATAATAAAACCCAATTTATTCGCCCTGTGCACACCGCGACTATGTTGTTAGGCAGTGAGTTGATTGAAGGGGAATTGCTGGGTATCAAATCGGCACGCACTGTTCGCGGTCATCGCTTTATGGGACTCAAGCAGTTTGAATTAACCCATGCTGATCACTACCTTGCCGACCTGAAAGAAAAAGGCAAAGTCATCGCCGATTACGAAAGCCGTAAAGCATTGATCAAAGCCGATGCCGAAAAAGCCGCCGCTAAGATTGGTGGTACAGCCGATATCGAAGATAGCCTACTTGAAGAAGTCGCCTCTTTGGTTGAATGGCCAGTGGTATTGACCGCCAGCTTCGAAGAAAAATTCTTAAGTGTACCGTCTGAAGCTTTGGTCTACACCATGAAGGGCGATCAAAAATACTTCCCAGTCTTTGATGACGCGGGCAAGTTACTGCCAAACTTTATCTTTGTGACCAACATAGAATCTAAAGATCCTGCGCAAATTATCTCTGGTAACGAGAAAGTCGTTCGTCCACGTCTTGCCGACGCCGAATTCTTCTTTAATACCGATAAAAAACACACGCTGGAATCACGCTTACCTAGCTTAGAAACAGTCTTGTTCCAACAGCAGCTGGGTACATTAAAAGACAAAGTAAATCGTATCTCTGCCCTAGCCGCCTTTATTGCCGAGCAAACTGGCGCGAATGCGGTTGATGCAGCCCGTGCAGGTTTGTTATCTAAAACCGATTTGATGACCAATATGGTGATGGAATTTACTGATACTCAAGGCACTATGGGCATGCATTACGCCCGCCTCGATGGTGAAACCGAAGCCGTTGCAGTTGCGATGGAAGAACAATACAAGCCTAAGTTCTCTGGCGATACAGTGCCAAGTGCTGGCGTATCTTGCGCTGTCGCATTAGCAGATAAGCTCGATACTTTAGTCGGTATCTTTGGTATTGGCCAAGCGCCTAAAGGCGCAGCCGATCCCTTTGCCCTACGCCGCGCAGCAATTGGCGTGCTACGTATTATCGTTGAGAACAAACTGCCACTGGATTTAGTAACCCTGATTGCTAAGGCTCAGGAACTCCACGGTACTAACTTAAGCAACGCAAACGCAGCAGAGGAAGTGCTTGAATTCTTAATGGCTCGTTTCCGTGCTTGGTATCAAGATAAAGGTATTGGTGTTGATGTGATCTTAGCCGTGCTAGCACGTCGCCCAACACGCCCAGCTGATTTTGATAGCCGTATCAATGCGGTATCACACTTTAGAAGCCTAGAAGCTTCTAGCGCACTTGCGGCAGCGAACAAACGTGTATCGAACATTCTGGCTAAGGTTGAAGGTGCTTTACCGACAACGATCAATGCGAGTCTGTTAACCGAAGCCGCAGAACAAGCATTAGCGGCCAAGTTGAACGAGCTGCAACCACTGCTGGCACCTTTGTTTGCCAATGCCGATTACCAACAAGCCTTAACCTTGTTAGCTGGCCTACGTGAAAGCGTGGATCAGTTCTTCGAAGATGTGATGGTAATGGCCGATGATGAAGCTTTGAAAAACAATCGTTTAGCATTGTTGAATAATCTACGTGAGCAGTTCCTGCACGTCGCGGATATATCACTACTGCAATAACGATACTAACGTTTTTTAAATTATCGCTTTATAAAAAACGCGCTAAATAGCGCGTTTTTTATTGTCCTGATTTCATAAGCTGCCCAATCAGAACTGCGTCAGTTTTTGATGTAAGCCATCAAATTGAGTTTGATCTAAGTTAACTTGCTGCAGTAAATTCGCCAATATTTCAGGAGACAATTGCCCTGCTTGATGCAGCATAGAAATCTCGCTGATCACATTCGCCCGCCATACCACCGCGGCGAGCCCAGCTTGAGGGCGCGAGTTCACACTGGCGAGCTTGTCTAATTCTGTTTCAAAGGTATTGGGTAGCTGCCAATACTTAGCGAGCAATGAACTTAAGGTTAACGATTTCGTCGTCATCACTTGTCTAAATAACCCAGAATTAGGCTGTTCTCCAGGCTCCGCCTGCACAAACGCATCGAGTAGCATTTTGAAAATGGCTAGCTTGCCGACATCATGCAGTAAACCCAATAAAAAAGCCGTATCTTGATCTTCATCGCTTAACTCACTGGCGAGAAAGGCAACCTGCATCGAATGGCGCCAAATTTCAGCGCCGAAACGACGAAAATAAATTGGCTTAATATCCAACATTTCACGCACTAGACAAGTGGTAACAAACTTTCTCAACTGTTCACGACCAAGCTGTACCAAAGCCTGCTGCAAACTGGTGATATCCCTATCGCTACGTTTAAACGCAGGGGAATTACATAGCTTAAGTACCTCAATACTCAGTAAAGGATCTCGCTCAATAAGCGCTAATAGATCCTTAATATCAAACTGAGGATCGGCCAGCTTACGATCTAGCTCCAATACCTTTGACGGCAGCTTTAGCACTTTTTCGGCGATCACTTGTGGCGATGCCAAGGCCTGCTCTATCTCCGCCATGACTCGACGTTCAAGATTATTAGCTACACCGCCAGTGTCCTTAACCCGTGTCGGAAACAACAAACTATAAAAGAGTGCGGCTAAATCCACAGATACCACACTAATGTCTTCGAGAGGTTTAGCTGGCTTTCGCGCAGGTTCAAGCGACTTACCTAAGTCAGTTGTTGAAAAACTTTTGGGTCTCTCAACCGTCGCTGTATCGCGAATATTAAAGAGCTTATTAAAAAGTGATTTAATCAAGAAGCATCAACCTTCATTATAAATAATTGTTAAAAAGTCAGTTAAATATTGCCCATCATAAATCCATTTTGATCCGCTAAAGCTATATATAAACACGTTGCAGACATGCTAATGGCTTGCTTAAGTGTAACATATTCAATTCATTTCTGACGTCTACAATCCCGCTATTGCTGCCTTTATAAAGACAATCTTGGTTACAACTTGAAACCTCAAAAAACTTACATTCCGGCATCATTTAGCTGACAATATGTCCACCCTTCATAAAGTGATACGTATTTCGTCTCCCTTTAAGTCATTCACGACATACTCGCCAGCTAACGACGGAATATTTGATGATCGAGGTAATAAAAGCGGGTGCACTAACCACAGTTCAAGATCTCGGACGCATGGGATACCGACATTTAGGTGTAACCCAAGCTGGCGCCTTAGATAGACCTGCCCTGTGTTTAGCAAACCGCCTATTATCAAACCCAGATAACACACCCGTATTAGAATTGACCTTCGGCCAATCGATTTTTTTGTTTAAACGCGACGCTTGGATTGCCTTAACCGGTGCCGATTTCGATGCTCGTATAGACAATAAGCCCATAGTTTGCGGCTGGCGTTACTCCATTAAGGCAGGGCAAAAACTCAGTCTTAGAGGGGGAAATAAAGGCATGCGTGCTTATATTGCCGTTGATGGCGGCGTTAAAGTACCGCTAGTGATGAATTCTGCCGCTACCGATTTAACCTCAGGTATAGGTGGATTTCATGGCCGCGCATTAGAAGCGGGCGATCGCCTGACCTTAGGTTTAGCTCATCCACTAAGAAGGCAAGTTGGCGCAATTCAAAAAAGTTGGGATGGGCATATTCGCGCACTCGCGACCAAGCACACTCAAGCCTTCTCGTTGAAATCTCAGCAAACATTCTGGCAAACACAGTGGCAACTTTCAGCTGAAAGTGATCGTGCGAGTGCAATACTCAAAGGTGATACGTTAACATTGGCGAAGCCATTCCCAGTACAATCACACACAGTCACGCCCGGAGTGGTTCAAGTCTCCGCTTCAGGGCAACCACTCGTGTTACTTGCCGATGCGCAGACCACCAGCAGTCATCCGCAAATAGCCTTGATTATTGAAGCCGATCTTTGGAAGCTTGCCCAAACTCGCCCAGGGCAAACAGTTAAATTCGAATTAGTCGACGATGAACAAGCCGCAACGGCGCAAGCAGAATGGCATGACTACTTCTATCGCTTACAGCGTAGCCTAGGTTAACGAACCGCTTCATCATCGCGGCCAAGAAACTCACCCCCGCATTCCTAGCAAGCCGCATTCGACTTAATTTAAATAGCCACCGTAATAATGCTAATTCGCACTTAGGTTCGGTGTAACTTGCTGGCTATAAAATAGTGCCACATCTTGCAATTGCTCAGAGCTTAACGCGCTGACCTGTGCTTGCATCAAAGGATCGAGTCGTAAACCTACTTTAAAATCGACGAGCTGTTTATTGAGATAAGCGATTTTCTGTCCCTTCAAGTTTGGGAATTGCTTGGCCATAGCGATCACTGCATTACCATGACACGACTCACACTGAGCCGTAGCCAACGCCAGACCACGTTCACTATCTGCTTGATAAACCGCTCCAAAGACCTCTGCGGATAAGCCACATAAGGCAATAAAGCTTATGATAAGAGCTTTCATTCAGTTTCCTTAGAGACAGAATTAACGAGCGGAGGCTGCAGGCGAGGTTCTAAGGGAAGACGCCTAAAAAGCGCCATATCCATTTCAACTTGGCCATAATAAGTGCTTAGATAACTCAAGGTTGGCTCCCAAGTATCCGACAAGTCCCACAGGCCTTGAGTGTCTACCATCCACTGCAGAGTCTCTTTCCAAAAGGCTTTATCGCCATGATTTTGCACGACTATCATGCTGGTATGGCAAGCATTACACTGATAATTCACTAACTCCCAGCCAGGAGCCATGATCAAACCCGATTTAGGGTCCACTGGATACTCAGCGGCTAGCGAAATACTGGATGCCACTAGCCCAAGAAAAATAAATAGCTTGTTCAGTACTCTCATTAGACCACTCTAACGGCAATACGATGGCAACCATTAAACATATATCCCTTAGGATTCCATTGCGGTTGTACGACAGGCTGACTATCACCATCACTATCGGTCGCTTTGGCCCAGATTTCATAATATCCCTGAGACGGTAATTGCAATTCAATCTTCCACTGCTGCCATGCCGCTACGTTTTTAGGTTTTTCTAACTCAGCGGTAAACCAGCGGGTTCCATAGTCATAACTCACTTCCACTTTAACGACTTCCCGCAATCCCGCCCAAGCATGGCCTGCGATGGCTATCTTCTGACCCACAGCTAATTCGGTTCCGGATTGAGGCTCGGTAATCAAGGACTTCACTATCATTTCTTCAATGATTCGGTAGTCCTTATTGTCAACGGACTCACCTGGCGCTATGGGATACTTAGGGAGTTGATATGCTGGCGCTTCCATTTTATGTCCATCATGCACTTTATTGCGCACACTGATCCCCGTCGCGGCTTTTTGCGAAACGGATCCCGGCCGGCCACCAAACACAATACGCAAGGGATATCCATGTAGATAAGGAATGCCCTCACCGTTCATCGACCATGCAATGAGTCCAAGCTCTTCGAGCGCCGCCTTTATTGGCACACCGCGTGAAATAGCCTCACCTTTACCGCTCAAATGCCGATCAACACCGTGATGACCCGTGTAAATAGCATCGGCTTTAATACCGCAATCCTTAAGCACGTCGCTCACCAAGACACCCGTCCACTCGGAGCAAAATACCCCAGCATTATTCCATTGATTGCCTTTCGTACTAGGAAAGAAGCCTGAACGGCTATTGCCACCACATTCAATCAGTAACTGTAATGTGTAATGCTTAAAGCGGCGCTTTAGCTCATCGATTGTGTAGGTTTTCGGGGTAGCAACGGACTCGCCATCCACTTTAAAAGTCCAAGTCTTAGCATCAAGCGCCTTAAAATCAGGCACTATGCCATTCCAACGGATAAATGAGGCATCTGCTGGCGTCACAGCAGGAGCAAGTTTATGCTCCGGTGGAAACGCATTCAGTGGATGAGTGTTTAATACTTTGAAATAACTCGGCAACTCCTCTGCCTTAGTCCAAGTTAATGCTGATATATCCAGAGGAGTGACGGCTGCGGGAAGCAGATCGGCAAATACCCACTTAACGGGTAAAGCTGATAACACAGACGTCGCTACCGCTCCTTTAATAAAAATCCGACGATTAAGATCCATGTTATTTGCCCTTTCCGAGGTAAAAGTAATCCGCCATCTGCTGCATATCAGCCTCGCTCAACAATTGGGCGACTTTAGTCATAGTGGGATCTTGGCGATTTCCCGTCTTAAAGGCTCGAAGCTGCTTCAACAGGTAATCCGAGTTTTGCCATCCAATGTTAGGAATATGCTCAAAACGACTCACGCCAGACTCGCCATGGCAGGCCTTACACATGTTCAATAACTTATTAGCCTCATCGGCGTTTACCACAGCTGGTAACATTAATATCAGCACGCTCGCCGGATAGATCACTCGCAGCCACATCCACAGTTCTCATCAGTTAGTCTTCATCCCGACGAGTTCCATCGAACGAAGTAATTAAGATATGCTTAAATTATCCCAATGCGGTGAGTGGTTTAAATTCAATAAAAGTGATTCGAAAGCTCAAGAGAAATGACGCGTATTAGCGGATGTAGAAAGGGTAAAATATTCATTAGTCATAGGTGAAATGAGCCCATATAGTAGCTTTGCAGAAACACTCGGCATTTCACTCAAGGACAAACAATGGATCTTTATATTGGCAATAAAAACTACTCTAGCTGGTCACTGCGGGCTTGGTTAATGGCCGCGAAATCTGGCGTGCAGTTCAACGAAGTATTACTGCAACTCGATACCGACAGCTTTTATCAGCAACTAAAAATCATTTCGCCGACGTTAAAAGTACCGACATTAGTCGATGGCGATATCACGGTATGGGATTCACTCTCGATTTGCGAATACCTCAACGACACCTATCTTGCCGGTAGTGCATGGCCGCAAGATCCTAAACAAAAAGCCAAGGCTAGATCGATTGCCAGTGAAATGCATTCTGGCTTTAATGCCGTGCGTAACGCTCTACCAATGAACATACGCGCGAGCCGTTATGTTGAGCTCACTGATGCGGTCCGCAAAGACATTGAGCGCATCGATGCGATTTGGTCAGCACAAATGGCCGAGTTCGCCCCATCACATGCGGAAGGTACTTGGTTATTTGGCCAATGGTCGATTGCCGACATGATGTTTGCGCCTGTGGTCATGCGCTTTCTCACCTACGGTGTTGAAGTCTCGCAGGCAAGCAGTGCCTATATGCAGCATGTGATCAGCTGTCCGGAAATGCAGGCGTGGATGAGTGCGGCTAAAGCTGAGACTGAAATTGTTGCAGCTGATGAAGCGGGTATTGATCGATAGAAGAGATAAATCATAGAAATAAAAAAGGGAAAGCCTTGGCTTTCCCTTAATCATTCACGTACTAACACGCATTGCGCATCTAGCACTACACGTCTAAGTTAGCCACGTTCAATGCGTTCGCTTCGATAAACTCACGGCGAGGTTCAACTTGATCACCCATCAAACAAGTGAACAACTGATCGGCACCCACGGCGTCATCAATCGTGACTTGCAACATACGACGTGATTCAGGATCCATTGTAGTTTCCCACAATTGCTCAGGGTTCATCTCACCCAATCCTTTATAACGTTGAATGTATAAGCCGCGTTTGGCTTCAGAAATCGTCCAATCTAGCGCTTCAAGGAAGCTACCGACTTCTTTAACACGTTCGCCGCGTTGTACATAGCCGCCTTCTTCAATCATGCCATCTAACGCCGCACCTAACTTACCGATACGTTGATAGTCGCTTGATTGGAAGAAGTCATAAGTAAACAGATAGTTAGTATCGATACCGTGTTTACGAATGGTGATCTTAGGCAGATACACTTTACGCTCAGGATCGAGAATCGGCTCAGCAGAATACAGTACGCCGCTGCTTTCCATTTCCACCAGCTCATGGATAAAGGCATCGATCCACTCTTTCATCTTGCCTTCATCGGCCAACATCTCGTTGGTGATCATTGGGTGGTAAAGCATACGGTTAGTAATATGCGTTGGATAGCGCTGCTCTAAACGAGCAACAATGGCTTCCACTTCACGATACTGAGTCACTAAACGCTCTAACGGCTCACCTGACATACCAATCGCACCTTGCGTTGGGTACACAACAGTGCCATCCAATGCTTGAGTCGTGAGATATTGAGTCAATGCTGGCTCGTCTTTCAAATACTGTTCTTGCTTGCCCTTTTTCACTTTAAATAGTGGTGGCTGAGCAATATACACATAACCACGTTCAATCAATTCAGGCATTTGACGGAAGAAGAAGGTCAACAGCAAAGTACGAATGTGCGAGCCGTCGACGTCAGCATCCGTCATGATGATGATGTTGTGATAACGAGTTTTATCTGGGTTATATTCGTCGCGACCAATACCACAGCCGAGTGCGGTGATCAGTGTGGCCACTTCTTGAGAAGACAACATCTTATCGAAGCGGGCTTTCTCAACGTTTAGAATTTTACCTTTCAGTGGCAGAATCGCTTGGTTCTTACGGTTACGTCCCTGCTTAGCGCTACCGCCAGCAGAGTCACCTTCCACTATGTAAATTTCTGAAAGACCGGGATCTTTTTCTTGGCAATCGGCCAGCTTACCTGGCAAACCACCTAAATCGAGTGCGCCTTTACGACGGGTCATTTCACGGGCTTTACGCGCCGCTTCACGGGCACGGGCTGCATCGACAATCTTACCGACAATCAACTTAGCATCGGCTGGGTTTTCCAGCAGATAATCGTTCAGCTTCTCACCCATGGTTTGTTCAACCGCGGTTTTCACTTCACTAGAAACCAGTTTGTCTTTGGTTTGCGAGCTGAACTTAGGATCAGGCACTTTAACAGAGATAACGGCAGTCAAACCTTCACGGGCATCGTCGCCAGTCGCGCTAGTTTTGCCTTTCTTGTTATAGCCTTCGTTTTCCATGTAGCTGTTGAGGTTACGTGTCAACGCACTACGGAAACCGACTAAGTGAGTACCACCATCACGCTGTGGAATGTTGTTGGTAAAACAGAAAATATTTTCTTGATAACCGTCATTCCACTGCATAGCCACTTCAACGGTAATACCATCTTCACGCTCTTGCATAAAGTGGAATACGTCTTTGTTGACGGGGGTTTTATTACGGTTCAAATAATCTACGAATGCGCTAATACCGCCTTCGTATTTAAAGAATTCATTCTTGTTGTCACGTTCATCAACCAGACGAATACCTACGCCTGAGTTAAGGAATGACAGTTCGCGCACGCGCTTTGCCAAAATTTCAAAGTGAAACTCAACATCGCTAAAGGTATCTTCACTTGGCCAAAAACGGATTTCGGTACCGGTTTTAGTCGCATCACCAATCTCTTTGATTGGCGCATCAGGCACACCGTGAGTATAAAACTGCTCGTACACTTTGCCTGCACGACGAATAGTCATTTGCAGCTTTTTAGATAAAGCGTTTACAACCGATACACCCACACCGTGGAGACCGCCAGACACTTTATAGGAGTTATCGTCGAACTTACCGCCGGCATGCAATACCGTCATGATAACTTCTGCTGCCGATACGCCTTCTTCCTCATGGATAGAGACCGGAATACCACGGCCGTCATCCTTAACAGAAACCGAACCATCGACATGGATAGTAATGGTAATATCGCTGCAGTGGCCGGCTAAGGCTTCATCGATAGAGTTATCGACTACTTCGAACACCATATGATGTAGACCCGTACCGTCGTCGGTGTCACCAATATACATCCCAGGTCTCTTACGTACTGCATCAAGGCCCTTAAGGACCTTAATACTCGAAGAATCGTAACTATTCTCTGACATATTATTCTCTCAATGGTTATTCAATTACCGTTACACGTCCCTGTTCCACATGAAACATCCTACTGGGAGGCGTGTGTAACGAATCGACTATTGCAGCAGGATCGATGGCGGTCACAAAAACTTGTGCTCCGGTATCCGTTAACTGCTTAAGCAATAGCTGCCTATGCTGTGCATCCAACTCGGACGGAAGATCATCCACAAGATAAATACTGTGTTTATCTATTTGTTGTTTGAGCAACTTTCCCTGTGCAATACGCAGTGCACAGACTAATAATTTTAATTGACCACGGGACAGGGCATCCTGCGCCGGCAAAGTGCCTACACGAAGTCTAAGGTCAGCTTTATGGGGACCGCTGACGGTATGACCTGTGGCCAAATCTCTGGAATATTGGTTTTCGAGTAGTTCTGCAAAATCCGTTTTACTATCCCAGCCGCGGGTAAATGAAACCTTCACATCTACACTCGGTAAAAACTCCCCGATTATACCCTTAAGTAGCTCATTTAACGAGTCTACATAATGGTTTCGTATTTCAGTAACCTGCTCGGCATAACGCACAAATTCTTGGTCCCAAAATTGAATATTACTGTAGGCCGAGCCATTCCTAAGCAATTGATTTCTTTGCTTAAGAACGCGGCGAACATTCGTCCAAGCACCATAAAACTGTGGGTCAGCATGAAATGCGCCCCAATCGATAAATTGTCGGCGGGATTTTGGGCCTTCAAACAGTAAAGAAAAGCTTTCAGGCGTGATCACTTGAATAGGTAAGGTTTCAGCTAATGTCGACAGACGTTTGACTTTTTCGCCGTCGATTCTCACTTCGGTCTCACCACTACGAAATCGGCGCAAACCGATTTTGCTGTCACCGCGCGCTAAATTTAAGGTCGCAAAGAGTGTTAACTTATCGTCGTCGTTATTAATCACTCGTTGGGATAAATGGCTGCGAAACGAACGTCCCATACCGAGGAAATAAATCGCCTCAAGAATACTGGTTTTGCCGCTGCCATTTTGGCCATAAATCAAGTTAATCCCAGGTGCGGGGATTAACTGTGCGGACTGAATGTTGCGAAACGCTTCGATATTGAGACGGGTCAGGCTCATGCATTACTCATTAAGCCGCGTAAACGGCGAAGGCAAGGATTCATAGCACTTAACAGGCAACTCAATCGCTGCCACAGGCTAAGGCTATCGGTAAATGAGTGAAGGAATGGCCAATGCTGCGTATTAAACACTATGCCGCCGTTAAGCGGCATAGACATCGAAGACAGAGGTACAAACACGGGAAACGTAAAAATCGATGGTTTATAAGCGCATCGGCATAACCACATACATGGAATCTTCTTCCAAATGGTTTTCGATTAAGGCGCTGGAGTTACCATCAATGAGCGTGATACGCACATCATCGGACTTAAGGTTGTTGAGCACGTCGAGTAAATAACTGACGTTAAAACCAATTTCTAAGGCTTGGTTGTTGTATTCCACATCGATGATCTCTTCCGCTTCTTCCTGTTCAGGATTGTTAGCGGTGATCTTAAGCAGACCATTTTCGAGTTGAATACGCACACCACGGAATTTTTCGTTCGATAAAATCGATGCGCGGGTCAGCGCTTGCTTCAGGTGATTACGACTCGCAATCACAATTTTATCACCGCCCTTTGGCAATACACGGCGATAATCAGGGAAGCGGCCATCGACTAATTTACTGGTAAATACAGTGTTAGCCGTAGTGGCACGAATGGCATTATCACCAATGGCAATCGCGATATCGAGATCGTCCGACTCCAATAAACGCGCCATTTCCATTACGCCTTTGCGTGGAACAATGACTTGTTTTTCAGGTAATTGTGCTTCAATCGTGCGGTGACTTAAGGCTAAACGGTGGCCGTCGGTCGCAATAGCGCGCAACACATTACCTTCAGTTTCAAACAATAAACCGTTGAGGTAATAACGCACATCTTGGTTAGCCATAGAAAATTGCGTTGAGTCGATAATCGACTTCAACACGCCCTGCTTCAAGCTAAATTCAATCTCAGCTTGGAAGGCTTCAACGTTGGGATATTCTTCTGCGGGCAGAGTAGCTAAGGAAAAACGGCTACGGCCTGAACGCAGCAACCATTTGTTATCTTGTTGTTCGACTTTCAGTTCGCTTTGTTCTGGCAAAGACTTAACAATATCGAGCAGCTTTTTAGCCGGAACCGTAGTACGACCTTCTTCGATATCACCGTGAACCACAACTTGGCCCACGAGTTCGACTTCTAAATCTGTTCCGGTCAGCTTAAGTGAGTGACCACTCACTTCTACAAGGAGGTTAGACAAAATGGGCAAATTATGGCGTCTTTCTACCGCACCACACACCAATTGCAACGGCTTTAATAGGGCATCCCTATCAATTGAGAATTTCATAGTGTCCAAATTCCTTGTTTTAAGAAGATAAGGTTCTAATCAAATTAGCATAATCTTCTTTAATGTCGTGGCTCTCTTCCCGTAGCTGAGCAATCTTACGACAGGCATGCAACACTGTGGTGTGATCTCGACCACCAAAAGCATCACCAATTTCCGGCAAGCTTTGGTTAGTTAATTCTTTGGATAACGCCATTGCCACTTGTCTAGGCCGCGCGACACTGCGTGAACGGCGCTTAGACAACATATCAGCCATCTTGATCTTGTAGTATTCAGCTACGGTTTTCTGAATATTGTCTATAGTGACTAATTTTTCTTGAAGTGCCAAGAGGTCACGTAAAGCTTCACGAACAAAATCAATGGTAATTGGGCGGCCAGTGAAGTTAGCATTCGCAATAACGCGGTTTAACGCCCCTTCTAGCTCACGCACGTTTGAACGTAAACGTTTAGCAATAAAGAAAGCCACTTCATCGGGCAAGTTAATGCCACTCTCTTGGGCTTTACGCATCAAAATCGCCACGCGGGTTTCTAACTCTGGTGGCTCAATCGCCACAGTTAAACCCCAACCAAAACGCGATTTCAATCTGTCTTCAACACCGTCGATCTCTTTTGGATAACGATCTGAAGTCAAAATAATTTGGTGATTACCCTCAAGCAAGGCGTTGAAGGTATGGAAGAATTCTTCTTGGGATCTGTCTTTATTGGCAAAAAATTGAATATCATCGATAAACAAAGCATCGACGCTACGGTAGTAACGTTTAAATTCTTCGATCGCATTGTTTTGCAGCGCTTTAACCATGTCTTGGACAAAACGCTCGGAATGCATGTAAACCACTTTGGCATTCGGATTATTTTTAATGATCCCGTTACCGACAGCGTGCAACAAGTGAGTCTTACCTAGACCTGTTCCGCCATATAAGAATAATGGGTTATAAGCACCACCTGGATTTTCAGCCACTTGCAACGCCGCAGCCTTACCTAATTGGTTCGACTTACCTTCTACGAAGTTATCAAACTGGTAGCTAGGATTGATGTTACTGCGGTGATTCGCGTTCGCCATCGGCTCGGCTTGGACGTTAAACGTCGTGCCTACTGTCGCTTTAGTTTGGGTATTTGCTACACGAGTTGGCGCTATAGGTGCTGGCACACTTGGCTTTTTCGCCGAAGGACGACTACCAATATCGAAACGCAATTTAGGTGCATCGCTGCCCATCTGCTCAGTAAAGAACTGATTAATGATATTGATGTACTTATCTCTGACCCAATCAAGCACGAAGCGGTTGGGCGCATAAAGCACCAGAGTATCTCCATCCATTTCGGCTTGTAACGGTCTGATCCACATACTGAACTGCTGAGCAGAAAGCTCATCTTGCAATCGTCCGATACATTGTTGCCAAAGTGAAACAGCCACTTAGTTATCCCCAAAAGATCATCAAAAAAGAGGTGTATTCTATAGCGAGATCTCAAGGATCGCTATCCTTAAAAAATATTTATCCCCAGCGAGATCATTCTGTGTGGATATCCTCGATCATCAAAGATCTAAAACGATCCTTTTATTCTGCACTATCCGCAAATCCTGCTTTATTAAGCGATCCACATTGATCTATAATGGCGCCCCTTCGATCGGCTCGAAGATCCCCTGCACTACTATATGTAGTGTCCGTACACAGAGTTATCCACATCTTATGGTGTATTCTGGGGATTGATCAAAGGATACGCTGGCAGAAATAAAGCACTTACTTACTTTCGTTGTTGACGTGACTAAGTATTGTGATTACAATTCGGCCTCTTTTTTGCCCTTACCTCTATCCTAGAGATAAGGATATGTTCACTAATTAACAAAGACGGATTGCCATCATGAGTAAACGTACTTTTCAACCTAGCAACCTGAAGCGCAAGCGTTCTCACGGCTTCCGCGCTCGTATGGCTACTGTAGGCGGCCGTAAGGTGCTTGCACGTCGTCGTGCGAAAGGTCGCGCTCGTTTATCTGCTTAATAAGTGGGTAACTAGTTGACTAGCTATACCTTTTCGCGGGAGTTACGTTTGTTAACTCCCGCGCAATTTAAATCTGTATTTTCCAATCCCATCAAAGCATCTTCTGCTGAAATTACCTTGCTCGCTATTCCTAACACGGAACAACATCCGCGTATGGGCCTTACTGTTGCCAAACGCTTTGTAAAACGCGCCAATCAACGTAACCGTATTAAGCGTGTGATCAGAGATAGTTTTCGCTTAAATCAACACGACATTCCTCATCTTGATATTGTTGTGCTTGTCAGAAATGGCGTGATGGAAATGGAAAACGCTGAAATCAACAAATTGATAGAAAAGCTATGGCGCAAACTCAGTCGCCGCTACAATGGCTAGCGACCACGTTAATTCGTGGCTATCAAGTATTCATAAGCCCTATACTGGGCCCTCGATGCCGTTTCAATCCCACCTGCTCTCACTACGCTATTGAAGCAATAAAAGTGCATGGAACCGCGAAAGGTTGTTGGTTTGCATTGAAACGCATATTAAAATGTCACCCTTTACATCCCGGCGGTAGTGATCCCGTCCCCCCTAAAAATGACAGGTGTAATAAATAGGCTATGGAATCTCAACGCAATATATTGCTCATAGGACTACTGTTTGTCAGCTTTTTGCTGTGGCAACAGTGGCAAGCAGACAAAGCTCCTAAACCAGTTGCAACCGAATCGTCCTTAGTGGCGAACGCGGCAAACTCACACAGTGCCGATGTTCCAGAAGCTGATACAGGTGTTCCTGCAGCAGTGACAGCAACCAGCAAACTGATTACCGTGAAAACCGACCAGTTGGATGTTCAAATTAATCCAATCGGTGGCGACATTGTTTTTGCTGCGTTAGTTTCACACAAGATGGAACAGGATAAAGATCAACCCTTCGTGTTGCTTGAGCAAACGAAAGATTTCACTTATATAGCCCAGAGCGGTCTTATAGGTCGCGATGGTATCGACAGTAGCGCCAAAGGCCGTGCCGCATTTAGCACTGCAGCGACTGAATATACCTTAGCTGAAGGTAAAGACACTTTAGAAGTGCCGTTAACTTATGTAGCCGACAATGGCGTGACATACACTAAAGTGTTTGTATTCCATCGCGGTAAGTTCAACGTCGATGTTGACTATAAAATCAACAACACTTCAGCGGCTCCGCTGCAAGTTCAGATGTACGGTCAAATTAAACAAACGATTAAACCGTCTGAAAGCAGCATGGTTATGCCTACCTACCGTGGTGGCGCATTCTCTACGCAAGATGTGCGTTATGAGAAATACAAATTTGATGACATGGCGAAAAGCAACCTGAACCAAGCGACGTTGGGCGGTTGGGCTGCCATGCTACAACATTACTTTGTTTCAGCTTGGATCCCACCGGCTACCGACAGCAACACAATTTTCTCTAGTGTCAGTGCGGGCGGTTTAGCCAATATTGGTTTCCGCGGCGCGGTATATGATATTGCACCAGGTGCGACTCAAGAAATTAGCTCACAGTTCTACGTTGGTCCTAAGGATCAAAAAGCACTGTCAGCCATCTCTGATACCTTAAACCTAGTGGTCGATTACGGCTTCCTATGGTGGTTAGCTGTACCTATTCACTGGCTATTGATGTTCTATCAGTCATTCGTCGGTAACTGGGGTATGGCTATTATTCTGATCACCTTAACCGTTCGTGGTTTACTGTTCCCGCTGACAAAAGCGCAGTACACCTCAATGGCGAAGATGCGTAACCTGCAACCTAAACTGACTGACTTGAAAGAACGCTTTGGTGATGACCGTCAAAAGATGGGCCAGGCCATGATGGAACTGTATAAGAAAGAAAAAGTTAACCCTATGGGTGGCTGTTTACCTATTATTTTACAGATGCCAATCTTCATTGCCTTGTACTGGGTATTGTTAGAAAGTTTCGAATTACGTCACGCACCCTTTATGTTGTGGATCCACGATTTATCGGTACAAGATCCTTACTACATATTACCTTTGCTGATGGGCGTATCTATGTTTGTGATGCAGAAGATGCAACCTATTGCACCGACTATGGACCCAATGCAAGTGAAAATGATGCAGTGGATGCCAGTGATCTTTACCGTATTCTTCCTCTGGTTCCCAGCGGGTCTAGTACTGTACTGGTTAGTAGGTAACATAGTTGCTATCACGCAACAGAAGATTATTTATGCAGGTCTGGCGAAAAAAGGCTTAAAATAAGCCTAAGATTTGCAAGACTCTAGCGCATCGTTACAGATTAATGTGAACGAATGACACTAAAAGGCGGCTTAATTGGCCGCCTTTTCCTTTACATAATTTAGTAGATATTAGTTTGGTGGGTATTTCCGTGACAACTGACACTATCGTGGCTCAAGCCACCGCGCCCGGACGTGGCGGCGTTGGCATCATTCGAATTTCAGGCGACAAGGCCAGTGATGTCGCTATGGCCGTATTAGGTCATCTTCCTAAAACCCGATATGCCGATTATTGCGATTTTAAAAGTGCATCGGGCCAAGTAATAGACCAAGGCATAGCGCTGTTTTTTAAAGGACCGAATTCCTTTACTGGCGAAGATGTCTTGGAACTTCAAGGCCACGGCGGCCAAATTGTCCTCGACATGCTGATCAAACGTGTAATGGAAGTCGGTGGTATTCGTATAGCAAAACCAGGCGAGTTCAGCGAACAAGCCTTTATGAACGATAAACTCGACTTAACCCAAGCCGAAGCCATTGCCGACCTTATCGATGCCACCAGTGAGCAAGCCGCTAAAAGCGCGCTGCAATCACTACAAGGTGAATTTTCTAAGGAAGTCCACGAGCTGGTGGACCAAGTCACTAACCTGCGTTTATACGTTGAAGCCGCAATTGATTTCCCCGATGAAGAAGTCGACTTTTTAAGTGATGGCAAAATTGCTAATGCACTCTATAAAATCATCGACAAACTTGACCTAGTGCAAGCCAGTGCCAAGCAAGGTTCTATTATTCGTGAAGGGATGAAAGTGGTGATTGCCGGTCGTCCCAATGCCGGAAAATCAAGCTTACTGAATGCGTTAGCGGGTAAAGAGTCGGCCATTGTGACTGAAATTGCCGGTACAACACGCGACGTATTACGTGAACATATCCATTTAGATGGTATGCCGCTGCACATTATTGATACCGCAGGCCTGCGTGATACCACAGATACGGTAGAACAAATTGGCATTGAACGCGCATGGAATGAGATAAATAGCGCCGATCGCGTGCTATTTATGGTGGACGGCACGACAACCGCCGCCGTCGATCCCCATGCGATTTGGCCTGACTTTGTCGATCGCCTGCCCTCCAATTTAGGTGTAACAGTGATCCGTAATAAAGCCGATCTCACGGGCGAAGACTTAATGATGACCGAAGAACAAGGTTATAGCGTCTACCGGATCTCGGCAAAAACAGGCTTAGGTGTTGAAGAATTAAAGCAACACTTGAAGTCACTTATGGGTTATCAGAGTAATCTCGAAGGTGGCTTTATCGCCCGTCGTCGTCACTTAGAAGCCCTTGAATTAGCCGCAGGACACCTGCAATTGGGTAAAGAGCAGTTAGAGGTTTACCTTGCAGGAGAGCTGCTGGCGGAAGAGCTACGTATGTGCCAATTAGCACTATCAGAGATCACTGGCCGCTTCACTTCTGACGATTTACTAGGCAAGATTTTCAGCTCTTTCTGTATCGGGAAGTAATGTTCTCGCCATGTGAACTGCTTTTCTAGCAAAGGCTTGTTGTGCTCAACAAGCCTTTCTTTTAACTAAAACCTCGTATTCTTGCTTATATTCCTCCCTAAACTCCTCTCGCTATACCCGTATAAATCCCAGATTTACACAGCATCTCATAGAGACAAGCCAGGTTTTACCTTATGATGAAGCCGTATTAGCGCCCGAATACAGCCCCAAAAAGGCAGTAAACGAGTGTATTTCAGCGAGATTATCCATAAAAGGTATCGTCATAAATGGCAAAGATTGAAGTAATAGTCGGCACAACATTGGGCAGTGCAGAGTATGTCGCCGACGAAATGATGGCGCAATTAACGGATCAAGGGCACCAAGTTCAAGTGCATTTAACCCCAACTCTGTGTGAAATCGACACCCATGCACTGTGGATTATCGTGTCATCTACCCACGGCGCAGGTGATCTTCCAGATAATATCCAGCCCTTTTTCAATGAAATTACCGAGCAAAAACCGGATCTCAGCCAAGTGAACTTTGCCTTATGTGCAATTGGCGACTCAAGTTACGACACCTTTTGCCAAGGCCCTGAAAAATTAATTTCAGCCATTCAAGACTGCGATGCTAAAGCCTTTGTGGATAAGATCCAGATCGATGTACAGCTTGATCCCGTGCCAGAAGACCCAGCCCTTGCATGGTTAGCACAATGGCAACAGGAGATTTAAGATCGCATATGGGATAAGGTCGCGATCTATGTACAGTTTAGATTCTATTTATCCACAATTTACTTATTTAAAGTATAAACATGTGGATAAGCTATTATTTAGATCTGATCAACCTCTGTACTATTCACACTCCGATCTGCTTAATGATCCACCCTGTGGATAAGTATGCGATCTATCCCCATGTTTAATGGCGTTAGATCGCGATCAGATCACAGGATCAAGATCGCGCTAATTAATGATTTATATACTGAATTTGGGTTATGCACAGAAAAACGCGATCCTAATAGTAAACATAATAAGAAGATCTATATAAAGATCTTAAGATCTATTAGTCCGGATCATCTCGATCGAACAGCGTAAAATGATCATTCACCTAGGGCAAAGCAAATGCTAAAATACTCGGCTCGTACTGAGTCTCTTAGCAATTGAAGGTAGTGGCATGCATTTTCATGAACGGTTTGATGTTATTGTTGTTGGTGGTGGTCATGCCGGAACTGAAGCCGCGTTGGCAGCAGCAAGAATGGGATCAAAAACATTATTACTAACGCACAATATCGATACGTTAGGACAAATGTCATGTAATCCAGCGATCGGTGGCATAGGCAAAGGCCACCTAGTGAAAGAAATTGACGCCTTAGGCGGTGCAATGGCGATCGCAACCGATTATGCAGGGATCCAATTTAGAACCTTGAATTCAAGCAAAGGCCCAGCAGTACGAGCGACACGTGCACAAGCTGACCGTGCGCTGTATCGTCAAAAAATCCAAAACATATTACAAAACCAACCTAACTTACGTATTTTCCAACAAGCCGTTGATGACTTAATTGTTGAAAATCATCAAGTCGTTGGCGTAGTGACTCAAATGGGATTAGCCTTTGAATCTCCAGCCGTTGTGTTAACAACAGGCACATTCTTAAGCGGCAAAATCCACATAGGGTTAGAAAACTACAGCGGTGGCCGTGCAGGCGATCCACCAGCCATTGCCTTAGCCAATCGTTTACGTGAATTACCGATCCGTGTGGGCCGTTTAAAAACTGGTACCCCGCCACGTATCGATGCAAACACGATCGATTTTTCTCAAATGGCTGAACAAAAAGGTGATTCTCCGTTACCTGTGATGTCGTTTATGGGCGATGTCAGTCATCATCCAAAGCAGATTTCTTGCTGGATCACTCATACCAATGAAAAAACCCATGAAATTATTCGTGGTGGTTTAGATAGAAGCCCAATGTATTCAGGCGTAATCGAGGGTATTGGCCCACGTTACTGCCCATCGATTGAAGACAAGATCCACCGCTTTGCGGATAAATCTTCGCATCAGATCTTTATCGAACCTGAAGGGTTAAATACCAAAGAGATCTACCCTAACGGGATCTCGACCAGCTTACCTTTCGATGTACAGCTGAATTTAGTACGTTCGATCAAGGGCATGGAAAACGCAGAAATTATGCGCCCAGGTTATGCGATCGAATATGATTATTTCGATCCAAGGGATCTGAAAAACTCATTAGAAACCAAAGCGATCAATGGGTTATTCTTCGCTGGCCAAATAAACGGCACAACCGGTTATGAAGAAGCCGGTGCTCAAGGTTTATTAGCGGGCATGAATGCGTCGCTGCAAGTGCAAGGCAAAGAAGCTTGGTGTCCACGCCGTGACGAAGCGTATCTTGGGGTACTGGTTGACGATCTGTCGACTCTGGGTACCAAAGAACCGTACCGCATGTTTACTAGCCGTGCCGAATACCGTTTGTTACTCCGTGAAGATAACGCCGACATTCGCTTAACGGCCAAAGGTCGCGAACTCGGTTTAGTCGACGACGCTCGCTGGGCAGCATTTAGTGAGAAGTTAGAATCCATTGAACTTGAACTGCAAAGGCTACGTGGCCAATGGGTACATCCAAATTCGCCTTTGATCCATGCGTTAAACCCACATTTGAATACGCCGATCTCTCGCGAAGCGTCATTTGAAGAATTACTGCGTCGTCCAGAAATGGATTACAGCAAGTTAATGCAGATTGAAGGTTTTGGTCCTGGGCTTGAAGATCCACAAGCAGCTGAACAAGTTCAGATCCAAGTGAAGTACTCTGGTTATATTCAACGACAGCAGGAAGAGATCAACAAAGCCGTGCGTAATGAGAACACAGGTTTACCTTTGACGCTCGATTACAAAGAAGTACCGGGCTTGTCGAACGAAGTGATTGCTAAGTTAAATAACCACAAACCAGAAACCATAGGCCAAGCGTCACGGATCTCTGGTATTACCCCTGCGGCTATTTCAATTTTGTTGGTTCACCTCAAAAAGCGTGGCTTATTACGTAAGAGTGCGTAAAAGCTCGCTTAATCGCTGCTTAGGTCATAGAAGGGAAGCATTCAGGCTTCCCTTCATCGTTTTCGGGCTTCATAATAGCCTTCGCGTTCATAATCGTATCTTTTTTGAGGTTGCTCAGTGTTATCTGCCCAGTTAGAGGCTTATTTAGCCGAAATTAATTTGCCCGCAACCGCCGAGCAAAAAAAACAACTAATTGATTTTGTTGGCATGCTCAACAAATGGAATAAAGCCTATAACCTGACATCGGTGAGAGATCCCGAAGCCATGTTGATCCGTCATATCATGGACAGCTTAGTGGTTTCAAAACATCTACAAGGTGAACGTTTTATCGATGTGGGCACTGGACCCGGTTTACCAGGGATCCCGTTAGCGATTATGAATCCCGATAAACAATTTGTGTTATTGGACAGCTTAGGTAAACGCATTCGTTTTCAAAAACAAGTGTCCTTTGAATTAGGCATTCATAACATCAGCTCAGTTGAAAGCCGCGTAGAAGCTTATCAACCTGAGCAAAAATTCGACGGCGTATTAAGTCGTGCATTTGCTTCAATCCAAGATATGCTGACTTGGTGCCATCATTTACCCGCCGAGCATGGGCAGTTTTATGCCCTTAAAGGCCAGTTAAATGATGAAGAGATGCAACATATTCCAAGTGGATTTGCAGTGAAAGAAGTCATCGAGCTTAAGGTGCCTAAACTCGATGAACAAAGACATTTATTGAAAATAATCAAAGAATAACAGGCTTGAAAGTGATGAATAAATCATTTTTAAGTAAGGGCAATAAACCAGCATTTACATACAGGGTGATATTGTGGGTAAAGTGATTGCCGTGGCTAACCAGAAAGGTGGCGTAGGAAAAACAACTACTTGCGTTAACCTCGCCGCTTCGTTAGCAGCAACAAAACGTAAAGTATTATTGATCGATCTCGATCCCCAAGGTAATGCCACTATGGGTAGTGGTGTCGATAAATACGAGGTCGAAAATACGGCCTACGAATTATTGGTCGAAGAAAAAACCTTCGACGAGATCGTCATTAAAAACACTGCGGGTAAGTATGATCTGATCGCCAGTAATGGCGATGTCACAGCGGCAGAGATCAAACTGATGGAGTTTTTTGCGCGTGAGATCCGTTTGCGTAACGCGCTCGCACCGATAAAAGATCAATATGATTATATCTTTATCGACTGCCCTCCTTCATTGAACATGTTGACTGTGAACGCTATGTCAGCGGCTGACTCTGTGCTCGTGCCTATGCAGTGCGAATACTATGCCCTAGAAGGCTTAACGGCGCTGATTGATACCATCACTAAACTTGCCGCTATGGTTAACCCAGGGCTTGGCATTGAAGGCATTTTACGCACTATGTACGATCCGCGTAATCGTTTGTCTAATGATGTGTCCGATCAGCTAAAACAGCATTTTGGTGACAAGGTATATCGTACTGTGATCCCACGTAATGTCAGGCTGGCTGAGGCGCCAAGTTTTGGTGCGCCTGCTATGTATTACGATAAATCGAGTGCCGGCGCCAAGGCGTATCTAGCGCTTGCGGGTGAAATGATCCGTCGTTCAGAACAACAAACTCAGGCTAAGCAAGCGTAAAGGATCACCATGACGTTAAAGAAAAGAGGATTAGGCAAAGGGTTAGATGCCCTACTGAGTAACAGCCATGCCGCCAGTAAAAAACACACTGACGAAGCTAATGTTGTCGATAAAAAAGAAGAGCTTATCCATCTCGATTTAGACCTATTACAACCGGGTAAGTATCAACCTCGTAAAGACATGTCCCCCGAAGCGTTGGAAGAACTGGCGCATTCTATCCGCAACCAAGGCATTATTCAGCCCATCGTTGTAAGACAAGTGGCAAACGACATGTATGAGATCATTGCGGGCGAACGTCGCTGGCGTGCTTCTCAACTTGCTGGCTTAAATAAAATCCCCTGCATAGTCAAACAAGTGCCCGATGAGGCCGCTGTTGCTATCGCTTTGATTGAAAACATCCAGCGTGAAGATTTAAATGCCATGGAAGAAGCCATTGCATTACAACGTTTAATGCAAGAATTTGAACTGACTCACCAACAAGTTGCCGATGTTGTGGGAAAATCCAGAGCGAGTGTATCTAACTTGTTACGTTTAAACGGCCTAAATGAGCCGGTAAAACGTCTACTCGAGTATGGCGACATCGATATGGGTCATGCTCGCGCTTTGTTAGCAATTGAGGGAGAAGAACAAACAAATCTTGCGAGATTAGTGGCCGCTAAGGAATTAACCGTTCGCGAAACTGAACGATTAATTAATCAAACCTTAAATCCGCCTAAACAAGCCGAAACTACGACTAAAGATCAAGATGTTTGTCGTTTAGAGCAGCAGTTAATTGAAAGATTAGGTGCCAAGGTTTCTATCGCTCATAGTAGTAAGGGCACAGGTAAAATTGTAATTAACTATCAGAATCTGGCTGAATTAGACGGAATTCTTAGTAAAATTCATTAATGTCTGTAGATTAACAGTTTTTAATGTAAATTTGTGACAGATGCTAATCTTACATTTTAACTCGTTTGGCGCTAGATCACGTTAAAAGTGTTGTTTTTCCTTATCTCAAAGTTGCAATGAAGGCGTGAAAAGGTATACTTTCGCAAGCTTTTTGTGCATCGACATAAATACGGGTATTTGTCATCCGGTCATCGAAACAAAAAGTATGAATGCGGAGAGGATGAATTGAGTAAGGTTTTAGCGCGTCGTGGCCGGTGGTCAGCCTATAAATTGGTGATGATGCAGGCGGCGGTCGCTGGGGGTGCTTCAATTCTCTTTTTCGCCGTGTGGGGAGTTCAGTTTGGCTATTCTGCTTTAGCAGGTGGTTCAATCGCTGTGCTCCCTAATTTTGTATTCGCAACCCTCGCTTTCTCCCACACGGGAGCAAGTTCAGCTGCAAAAGTCATAAAGGCTTTTTACTGGGGGGAAGCGGTAAAGTTGCTGTTAACCATCGCAATGTTTTCGTTTGTATTTATCAATCTTAAGGTCGCTTTTATGCCGCTTTTTGTTTGTTATGTGCTGACGTTAATCGTGCATTGGACAGCTCCTTTATACTTCAAGCAAAGTTAAGTGGGATGAATCATGGCTGCAACTGGTGAAGCGTTAACACCGCAGGGCTATATCCAACATCACCTTACCAACTTAAGTGTTGGTGAAGGCTTTTGGACATGGCACATTGATTCGTTGTTCTTTTCGGTTGGTCTTGGTGTTCTGTTCCTGTGGATTTTCCGCAGCGTTGGTAAAAAAGCGACTTCCGGTGTTCCTGGCAAACTGCAATGTTTTGTTGAGATGATCGTTGAGTTCGTAAATAACAGCGTGAAAGAAAGTTTTCATGGTCGCAATGCTCTGATCGCACCTTTAGCTCTGACCATTTTTGTATGGGTATTCATGATGAACTTCATGGATATGATCCCTGTTGATTGGCTGCCTCACGCAGCAAGTTTAATGGGTATTCCATATCTTAAAGCGGTTCCGACGACTGACGTTAACATTACCTTTAGCTTAGCTATCGGTGTGTTCTTGCTGATTATTTTCTACAGCATTAAGGTCAAAGGTGTGTCTGGGTTTGTTAAAGAACTGACACTACAGCCCTTTAACCATAAGGCAATGATACCCGTCAACCTCCTATTAGAGACTGTTACTTTGATAGCAAAACCAATTTCATTGGCATTGCGACTCTTTGGTAACTTGTACGCAGGTGAGTTGATCTTCATCCTTATTGCGCTGATGTATGGTACCAACTTGTTATTATCTACCCTAGGTGTGACTCTGCAACTGGGTTGGTTAATATTCCACATTTTGGTTATCACACTGCAAGCGTTTATCTTCATGATGTTGACCATTGTTTATTTAAGCATGGCGCATGAAGATCATTAAGGATTGCTGAAGAAATTTTAAACTAAATCATCAACTAATATAGATTTAGATACTGGAGATACAGATGGAAACGATTTTAGGCATGACAGCTATCGCTGTTGCTCTGCTGATTGGTATGGGTGCTCTTGGTACTGCAATCGGTTTCGGCTTATTAGGCGGCAAGTTCTTGGAAGGCGCTGCGCGTCAACCAGAAATGGCTCCTATGCTACAAGTTAAAATGTTCATCGTAGCGGGTCTTCTTGACGCCGTAACTATGATCGGTGTTGGTATCGCATTATTCATGCTATTTACCAACCCACTGGGTGCAATGCTGTAAAAAACGCTTCTGTCTTAACTCTAAATAGGAGGCTGTTGTGAATTTCAACGCTACCCTAATCGGTCAGACGGTCGCCTTTATCATCTTCGTGTGGTTTTGCATGAAGTTTGTATGGCCCCCTTTGATGAATGCCATCGAAGAGCGCCAAAAAAGGATTGCTGACGGTCTAGCTGATGCTGATCGTGCGGTAAAAGACCTGGAGTTGGCACAAGCGAAAGCGACTGACCAACTAAAAGAAGCCAAGGTAACGGCTAATGAAATTATTGAGCAAGCTAACAAGCGTAAAGCTCAAATAGTTGAAGAAGCCAAAACCGAAGCAGACGCTGAGCGTGCTAAAATCATCGCTCAGGGTAAAGCAGAAATTGAAGCTGAACGTAATCGCGTCAAAGAGGATCTGCGTAAGCAGGTTGCTACTCTTGCCATCATGGGTGCTGAGAAGATCCTTGAGCGTTCTATTGATCCAGCCGCCCACAGTGACATAGTTAATAAACTAGTCGCTGAAATTTGATAAGGGAGTTGAGTTATGGCTGAATTAACCACCATCGCTCGCCCTTACGCAAAGGCAGCTTTTGACTTTGCTATTGAACAAGATGCAGTGGATTCATGGGCAGAAATGCTTACGTTTGCCGCATTGGTGAGTGAAAACGAAACCATGCAACCACTGTTAGCTGGCTCTTTAGCCAGCACTAAGCTCGCAGCACTCTTTATTAGTGTGTGTGGTGAGCAAGTCAATGTGCAAGGTCAGAACCTGATAAAGGTAATGGCTGAAAACGGTCGCTTAAAGGTACTACCTGCTGTATCTCAGTTATTTACTGAATACCGTAATGAGTGGGCAAAAGAAGTGGAAGCCGATGTGGTTTCTGCAACTGAGCTGAGCTCTGAACAACAACAGCAGATTAGTATTTCTTTAGAGAAACGTCTCGCACGCAAAGTTAAGCTGAATTGCAGCACTGACGCCGCGCTCATCGCCGGTGTAATCATTAAGACAGGAGACCTAGTCATCGATGGCTCGGTCCGCGGTAAGTTATCGCGTCTGTCTGATAAGCTGCAGTCGTAATTGGGAGTTTGAGCATGCAACTGAATTCCACTGAAATCAGCGATCTGATTAAGCAGCGGATCGAGCAGTTCGAAGTCGTTAGCGAATCTCGTAACGAAGGTACTATCGTTGCGGTAAGTGACGGCATCATCCGCATCCACGGCCTAGCCGATGTGATGCAAGGTGAGATGATCGAACTGCCTGGTAACCGTTTTGCAATCGCGTTGAACCTTGAACGTGATTCTGTCGGTGCCGTAGTAATGGGTCCTTATGCTGATTTAGCAGAAGGCGTAAAAGTGAAAACGACTGGCCGTATTCTGGAAGTTCCAGTTGGCCGCGGTCTTCTTGGCCGCGTTGTTAACACTCTAGGTGAGCCAATTGACGGAAAAGGACCTATCGATAACGATGGTTACTCGCCAATTGAAGTTATCGCACCAGGTGTTATTGAACGTCAGTCTGTTGATCAACCAGTTCAAACTGGTTATAAAGCCGTTGATGCCATGATCCCTATCGGTCGTGGTCAACGTGAATTGATCATTGGCGACCGTCAAACTGGTAAAACAGCTATGGCGATCGACGCAATTATCAACCAGAAAAATTCTGGCATTAAATGTGTGTACGTTGCGATTGGCCAAAAGGCTTCTACTATCGCTAACGTAGTGCGCAAGCTAGAAGAACACGGTGCGTTAGCTAACACTATCGTTGTTGTTGCAACGGCTTCTGAAGCTGCTGCTCTGCAATACTTAGCGCCATATTCTGGTTGTTCTATGGGTGAATACTTCCGTGACCGCGGTGAAGATTCTTTGATCGTATACGATGATTTGTCTAAGCAAGCAGTTGCTTATCGTCAAATTTCGTTACTGCTCAAGCGTCCACCAGGCCGTGAAGCTTACCCAGGTGACGTATTCTATCTACACTCACGTTTACTAGAGCGTGCATCACGCGTTAACGCGATTTATGTAGAGAAGTTCACTAAAGGTGCAGTAACTGGCAAAACCGGTTCTTTAACCGCGCTGCCGATTA
This sequence comes from Shewanella sp. SR1, assembly GCF_020447145.1. Classification (NCBI taxonomy): domain Bacteria; kingdom Pseudomonadati; phylum Pseudomonadota; class Gammaproteobacteria; order Alteromonadales; family Shewanellaceae; genus Shewanella; species Shewanella sp. SR1. The sequence continues at coordinate 58,018 of NZ_JAJAEF010000022.1, forward strand.
TTGAAACGCAAGCGGGTGACGTTTCTGCATTCGTACCGACCAACGTAATTTCTATTACCGATGGTCAGATCTTCCTTGAGACCGATCTGTTTAACTCTGGCCTACGTCCAGCGGTTAACCCAGGTATTTCTGTTTCTCGTGTTGGTGGTGCGGCTCAGACTAAGATCATCAAGAAACTGTCAGGTGGTATTCGTACCGCACTAGCACAGTATCGTGAGCTTGCTGCGTTCTCGCAATTTGCATCTGATCTTGACGATGCAACACGTGCTCAACTTGAGCATGGTGTGCGTGTTACCGAACTGATGAAGCAAAAGCAATATGCTCCAATGAGCGTAGCCGCTCAAGCTGTGTCTATTTTCTCAGCTGAAAAAGGTTACCTGAAGAGTGTTGAGCTGAATAAGGTCGGTAATTTCGAAGCCGCTCTGCTCTCGTTCATGAACAGCGAGCATGCTCCTTTAATGAAGCTTATCAATGATACTGGCGATTATAGCGCTGATATCGAAGCTGAATTAAAAGCTGGCCTCGACAAGTTCGTAGCAACCCAAACCTGGTAACAATGATAGAGGTGTCTTAAGACACCTCAGGTCCAGATTGGAGAGTAGAGATGGCCGGCGCTAAAGAGATTAAAACCAAGATCGCGAGTGTGAAAAACACTCAGAAGATCACGTCCGCCATGGAAATGGTGGCAGCCAGCAAAATGCGCAGAGCGCAGGAACGCATGGCTGCGAGCCGTCCATATGCGGAAAGCATGCGTAAGGTGATCGGTCACGTAGCGCAAGGTTCTCTCGAGTATAAACACCCCTATTTGGAGGTGAGAGAGGCTAAGCGGGTTGGTTACATTGTTGTGGCAACCGACCGTGGCCTTTGTGGTGGTCTGAACGTTAACCTTTTCAAAAAGGTTATTGCAGACGTGAAAAGCTGGAAAGCCCAAGGTGCAGAATTTGAATTTTGCCCAATCGGCGCACGTAGTGTGCAGTTTTTCAAAAACTTCGGTGGACAAGTGTCTGCTCACGCTTCAGGTTTAGGCGATGCTCCAAAGCTCGCTGACTTGATCGGGACAGTCGGTGTCATGCTAGAAGCTTACAACGAAGGCAAGCTGGATCGTCTGTACGTGGTATTTAACAAATTTGTGAATACTATGACGCAGACTCCTGTGATCGAGCAGCTGCTACCTTTGCCTAAATCAGAAGATGATGAAACTGCTCATCGTTGGGATTATATCTACGAGCCAGATCCAAAAGCACTTTTGGATACCTTATTGGTCCGTTATGTAGAATCTCAGGTTTACCAAGGTGTTGTTGAAAACATTGCCTCTGAACAAGCTGCCCGTATGGTGGCGATGAAGTCGGCAACAGACAACGCTGGTGAGCTTATCAACGACTTGCAACTGGTCTATAACAAGGCCCGTCAGGCTGCGATTACGCAAGAACTGTCGGAAATTGTTTCTGGTGCCTCTGCGGTTTAGGTTAGGTAACGAATACAAGTTTTAGAGGATTAATCATGAGCACAGGTACTGTTGTCCAAGTGATTGGCGCGGTTGTGGACGTAGAGTTTCCACAAGATGCCGTACCTCAAGTATATGACGCTCTGAAAATCGTAGGTGAAGGCCCGTGTAATGGTTTGGTGCTGGAAGTTCAGCAACAACTAGGTGGTGGTGTAGTTCGTACCATCGCTATGGGTTCTTCTGACGGTCTGCGTCGTGGGCTTGAAGTAGTAAACTCAGGTTCACCTATTACTGTTCCTGTTGGTACCGCCACTCTTGGCCGTATCATGAACGTATTAGGCGAGCCTATTGATGAAGCGGGTCCAATCGGTGAAGAAGAGCGTTATGTTATTCACCGTACAGCTCCTTCATACGAAGATCAATCAAGCTCTACTGAACTGTTAGAGACTGGTATCAAGGTTATTGACCTTGTTTGTCCATTCGCTAAGGGCGGTAAAGTTGGTTTGTTCGGTGGTGCGGGTGTTGGTAAAACAGTTAACATGATGGAACTGATTAACAACATCGCAAAAGCCCACTCGGGTCTTTCTGTATTCGCCGGTGTAGGTGAACGTACTCGTGAAGGTAACGACTTCTACTACGAGATGAAAGATTCTGGCGTTCTCGACAAAGTGGCCATGGTTTATGGTCAGATGAACGAGCCTCCAGGTAACCGTTTGCGCGTTGCACTGTCTGGTCTAACTATGGCAGAGAAGTTCCGTGACGAAGGTCGTGACGTACTGTTGTTCGTTGACAACATCTACCGTTATACCTTAGCCGGTACTGAAGTATCTGCACTGTTAGGTCGTATGCCTTCTGCGGTAGGTTATCAACCAACATTGGCTGAAGAGATGGGCGTTCTGCAAGAGCGTATCACTTCAACTAAGACCGGTTCTATTACCTCTGTACAAGCGGTATACGTACCTGCGGATGACTTGACCGATCCGTCACCAGCAACAACCTTCGCTCACTTAGATGCGACTGTTGTACTGTCACGTCAAATTGCTTCTCTGGGTATTTACCCAGCGGTTGACCCATTGGATTCGACTTCACGTCAATTAGATCCATTGGTTGTTGGCCAAGAGCATTATGATGTTGCTAACGGCGTGCAAACTGTACTGCAACGTTACAAAGAGCTGAAAGATATTATTGCGATTCTGGGTATGGATGAATTGTCTGATGAAGACAAAACAACTGTATTCCGTGCTCGTAAGATTGAGCGTTTCTTGTCTCAGCCTTTCTTCGTAGCAGAAGTCTTTACTGGATCTCCTGGTAAGTACGTTTCTCTGAAAGACACTATCCGTGGCTTTAAGGGTATTTTGAACGGTGAGTTTGATCACCTGCCAGAACAAGCGTTCTACATGGTTGGCTCAATCGATGAAGTCATCGAGAAAGCAAACAAAAAGAAATAACTAAGTAGCAATACTTAGTTTCTTAAGGAGAACGGGATGGCAGCCATGACAGTACATCTTGATATAGTAAGTGCAGAGAGCAAAATCTTCTCTGGTCGTGTAGCTTCGCTGCAAGTGACTGGTTCAGAAGGTGAGTTGGGCATAATGCATGGCCATGCTCCTTTGCTGAGTTATATCAAACCTGGCATGGCGCGCATCGTCAAGCAAGACGGCAGTGAAGAAGTGTTTTACCTTTCAGGTGGTATTCTGGAAGTGCAACCTTCTACTGTTTCCGTATTGGCTGATGTGGTTATGCGTGCCAAAGATATTGATGAGCAAGCGGCATTAGAAGCTAAGCGTCGTGCAGAAGCCCATATGGCAAATGCAGGTGCTTACTTCAATTATGACGCGGCTATGGTTGAACTAGCTAAGGCTATGGCTCAATTACGTGTTGTTGAAACCATCAAGAAAAACATTGCCAGATAAGGTTATTGTTTGTGAAAAAAGGCGACCATAAGGTCGCCTTTTTTGTGGCCGAAATTTGGGTAAGCGTGTTTTTGAGCTATTCCTATCGCTATCCGCTTCGCTTTTCGATGTGCTTTCCGTTAAAATTGCGCCACTAATACCAATCGTATTAAATATTTGTTCATTCAGCGGGAATTCAATGCGCTTTAGACAAGGCGAAGGCTTGAAGGCATAGTGGTGCTCTGTCGAAAGCCTTAAACGCAGTATAAAGCGCGTTGCCATGCCATTAACATCAGCCGCCCTTTGGGAGCCTCACAGGCATCCCACTCCGGTGTTGCATTGACTTAAAAGGGAATAACCATTTCTGCGTCAATGCGCCTTGGATTGAGATGCCTGTGAGGCTCTGAACTGATTAGATATTTAATGTGATTGGTATACGACCGTAATTTTTTCACCCTTTTGGGTATTTGTTCAAGGATATGGCAATGGCATTAAATGTAGTGATCTTAGCGGCTGGCAAGGGAACACGGATGCGTTCTGATCTTCCTAAGGTATTACATCCCATCGCCCACAAGAGCATGGTGCAACATGTCATCGATACCGCCCATAAAGTGGGTAGTGACGCAATTCAGTTAGTCTACGGTTATGGTGCTGACAAGCTACAAGCCAGCTTAGGTGAGCAACAACTCAACTGGGTATTGCAAGCTGAGCAATTAGGTACGGGTCATGCGGTTGCGCAAGCGAGCCCGCATATTGCTGACAATGATACTGTGCTCATTCTTTATGGCGATGTGCCGCTTATTCAACAATCAACCCTTGAAGCCTTACTCGCTGCCCGTCCTGAAAATGGCGTGGCCATCTTAACCGTGAATTTAGCCAATCCTATGGGTTATGGTCGTATCGTCCGTACTCCTTGTGAAGGTCAAGAACAAGGGAAAGTCGTTGGTATTATTGAGCAGAAAGATGCTACAGCAGAGCAGCTACTAATCAACGAAATCAATACCGGCATCATGGCCGTTCCAGGTAAACAACTTAAAGCTTGGTTGAGCCGTTTATCCAACAACAATGCCCAAGGCGAATATTATCTAACGGATATTATTGCCATGGCGCACGCTGATGGTGTTGCTATTGATACTGCCCAACCACAATCTGCGATTGAAGTGGAAGGCGCCAATAACCGCGTGCAACTGGCGCAACTTGAACGCGCTTACCAAGCCCGTGAAGCCGAAAAACTGATGTTGGCGGGAGCGAACCTACGCGACCCGAGCCGTATCGATATTCGTGGTGAAGTCACTGTCGGTATGGATGTGATGATTGATATCAACGTGATATTCGAAGGCAAAGTGACCTTAGGTAATAATGTCACTATTGGCGCTGGCGCGATTTTAATCGATTGTGAGATTGCCGATAACGCTGAGATCAAACCTTACTCTATTATCGAAGGCGCTAAGCTTGGCGTTGCTGCCAGTGCTGGTCCATTTGCGCGCTTACGTCCCGGCGCAGAGCTTAAGCAAGATGCGCACATTGGTAACTTTGTTGAAGTGAAGAAAGCGGTTATCGGCGTGGGTTCTAAGGCTGGACACTTAGCCTATTTAGGTGATGCTATTATAGGTGATGGCGTTAATATCGGCGCTGGCACTATTACTTGTAATTATGATGGCGCGAATAAGCATCTTACCGTTATCGAAGATAATGTCTTTGTTGGCTCAGACTCTCAGCTGGTGGCACCTGTCACTATCGGTAAAGGCGCAACTTTAGGCGCTGGCTCAACCATTACCCGCGATGTGGGTGAAAATGAGTTAGTCATTACCCGTGTTAAACAAAAGCACCTGACGGGTTGGCAACGTCCAGTCAAAATTAAAAAGTAAGTTTATTTAACTCAACTGAGTATCTATAAAGCGGCCATGTGCCGCTTTTATATTTAGTCAGATTGTTGGAAATTCGATTCGTTTAATTCAGATGGAAACAATAAAAGTCACGAAATTAAGGTTGAGTTAATCCTGTTGTGGTAATTGCAATTTATTGGTTTTAAACAGATTTAGATCTATATCACAGCTAATTGTAAATTCGTGTAAAGAAGATTAAATAAAAACACTTCTCATTTATATTGCCTGCAATTCTAAGACGAAAGGTCTAATTGAGGTGTTGGCAATGGTATTTAAATATTCAGTTTTAGGTTTGGCCGTAGGTTCGGCATTAATGGCTATGCCTGTGTTGGCAGAGGTGGCTAGCGACGCAAATATCGAGCGCATTAATGTCACTGGCCGCACTTTTAACGATTATAAAGTGGGTACAGCATCAGGCGCCATGCGCGGTGATATCGACTTAATGGATACCCCACAATCAGTTAATGTGATCCCCGATTTTGTCACGGACGAACAGCTGGCGACTAACCTCGCTGAAGTGTTAGTTAACGATTCGAGCGTGACGGCAGGAACGACACGCTGGAACCGCCAAGTCTTTAGCATCCGTGGCTTCGAGTTAGATTCTGGTAATGGTTATCTCATCAATGGCCATCAGCAATGGTCCCATTACGTACAACCCATCGAAACCCTGCAGCAAGTCGAAGTGTTAAAAGGCCCTTCGAGCATGTTGTATGGTCAATCTGGCCCTGGTGGTTTAGTGAATATGGTCACTAAGAAACCAACCTATGATTCAATGCTTAACTTAGGTTTTGATACCGATGGCTACGGTTCTACCCGTGCACAGCTCGATGCGGGTGGCAGTTTAAACGAAGCACAAAGTATTCGTTACCGCGGTGTGTTAGTGAAGCAAGATACAAAATACTGGCGCGAGTATTCCGCTAATGATGAGAACCAAGAGCGCGATCGCTGGTTAGGTTATCTCAATATGGAATTTGACCTAAGCGACGATTTGTTACTGTCGGTTAAATACGACCATACCCAAGATAAAGCAGGTATCGATGCGGGTGGGTGGTTAGATAAACAAGGTAATGTCATTGGCGAACGTAAAACCGTTTGGGATGCGCCTTGGGCCTTTACTGACAATACAGTGTCAAACTTAGGTGCCGATCTGACTTGGCATATGAGTGACAACTGGAAAGTCAAAGCGGGTTATAACGAGCAGCAGTTCAATCGCCAACGTTTTGATTCTGCACCGCAATATACAGAAGACCCATTCACCAAAGGCTATAGCATCAAGCCATTCGATCGTTACGACGATTGGCAGCATAAAACCGCTTATGCCGATTTCACCGGTGAATTTGCATTGGCGGGAATGCAGCATCAACTGCTGATTGGGGCTAACTATCTCGATTATTTCTATCAGCAACAAATTCACCGTGGGGCAGCTCAAACGGTTATTCCTGGGCAGCAAGTTATTCAACCTGCTCTCGATTACCACACAAAACCCAAAGGCAATGCGAGTACCTATAAGTATTACGGTTTCTACCTGCAGGATTTAATGACGCTTAACGAACAATGGAAGTTGCTCGCTGGCGTACGTTACGACGAACAGAAGAAAGACGGTGAAGGTGAAAACAGCTATGCCGTATCGCCTAAATTTGGGGTGATTTACTCGCCTATGACTAATGGCAGCGTTTACGTTAATTATTCAAAGAGCTTCACGCCAAAAGGTACTGTGAATAACGAGTATGATGTAAATAATAAGCTTAATTTAAAGCCAGAATACGGTATTCAATATGAAGTGGGCACTAAGTGGGAATTGTTTGACGATAGTCTGTTATTAACCGCTGCAGTGTTCGATATTACACTTGAGAACATCACTATTTCAGAAAAGTTATCCTCACCAATAGGTGATTTTACTGATATCACCACTCAAGGTGGCGAACAGAAGCACCGTGGCTTTGAAGTTGGTGCCCAAGGTCAGTTAGGCGATAGCTGGTTTGTGACTTCTTCTATGATGTATTTAGATGCCGAATATAAAACGGGTGCTGGCAAGATCGATGGGAAAATCTTAGATGGTAAAACTCCCGTCGATGCGCCTGAGTGGTCGGCTAATATCTGGACCCGTTACGAAGTGACTGACAATTTTGCGATGAACTTTGGTGCTATTTATGTGGGTGAGCGCTTCGCCGATAAAGATAACAGCATTACTAAAGACGGCTATGTGCGTTTCGATATAGGTGCAGCCTACACTATGGATATCATGGGTAAAGATGTGAGCCTTCGTGCCAACGTTAGAAATCTATTTGATACTGATTATATTGATGGTGGTCAGTACAATATGGTCACTATCGGCCAAGGCCGTAACTTTAGTGTTGCTGTTGAAGCTAAGTTCTAAATTTATTACGTTTTAAATTCATTTAAAGCCGCTTGTCCTTAAAGGATAAGCGGCTTTTTTTATTGGCTGATGTTTAAGTTCACTATTACAGAACGATAAAAAATACGCCGCAACATGCGAAACAGTGTTTCGAATACTAGCAAAAAAGTTTCGTTTCACTATAATATTGCTTTCGAATCGAAACTTATCTGAAAGGTTTTATGAACAAACGAAATACACAGCAGCGTCGCCACAGCATAATCACCATATTGAACGAACTGGGTGAAGTGAGTGTTGATGAACTGTCGTTACGTTTTGAAACTTCAGAAGTGACTATTCGAAAAGATCTGGCTGCGCTTGAGAAAACGGGCCTGCTGCTGCGCCGTTACGGTGGCGCCGTGGCGATTCCTGACGAAGTGACCCAACAGTTTTCTGCCAAAATCGCGCCTAATAAGCTGTCTATTGCGAAAACCGCCGCGCAGCTGATTAAAGATCACAATCGCATCATTATCGATAGCGGCACTACGACTTCTGGCTTGATTGAACAGCTGAACGATAAGTGTGGGCTGGTGGTCATGACGAATGCGCTGCACCTTGCTAATGCCATCCATGAACTCGAAAACGAGCCAACCTTATTGATGACCGGTGGAACTTGGGACCCGCATTCTGAATCCTTTCAAGGTCAAGTCGCCGAGCAAGTGTTGCGCTCATATAATTTCGACCAACTGTTTATCGGTGCCGATGGTATTGATCTTGAACGCGGCACCACTACCTTTAACGAGTTAACTGGCCTAAGCAAAGTCATGGCCGAAGTGTCCCGCGAAGTGATCGTTATGGTGGATTCAGACAAAATCGGCAAGCGGATCCCTAACTTAGAGTTACCGTGGGCTAAGGTGAGTGTGTTGGTCACCGACGATCGTATCGACGAGAGCGCGCTAAAACAAATTTCAGATCAGGGCGTGCGAGTCATGCTAGCGCCCTACGCTCATTAGTGAGTCAAAATAACTTAACAACTTCATTTTTAATTTATAGGTAAAGACTATGTGTGGAATCGTAGGCGCTGTGGCGCAAAGGGATGTGGCTGAAATTCTAGTAGAAGGCTTACGCCGCTTAGAATATCGCGGATATGACTCCGCAGGCGTTGCCGTTATCCACAATGGTGAACTCAATCGCACGCGCCGCGTTGGCAAAGTACAAGAGCTTTCAGCAGCGCTTGAAACCGACCCATTAGCGGGCGGAACGGGTATTGCGCACACTCGCTGGGCGACCCACGGTGAGCCGAGTGAGCGTAATGCTCACCCGCATTTATCGGAAGGTGATATCGCGGTGGTGCACAACGGCATTATTGAAAACCACAATAAACTGCGCGAGATGCTAAAAGGTTTAGGCTATAAATTTAGTTCAGATACCGATACCGAAGTGATTTGTCACTTAGTACACCATGAGCTGAAAACTAACAGCACTTTACTTTCTGCCGTGCAAGCCACAGTGAAACAACTCGAAGGCGCCTATGGCACAGTGGTAATCGACCGCCGCGATAGCGAGCGCTTGGTTGTGGCTCGCTCTGGTAGTCCTTTAGTGATTGGTTTTGGTCTAGGTGAAAACTTTGTCGCCTCGGATCAACTGGCACTCTTACCTGTGACTCGTTCATTCGCCTTCTTAGAAGAAGGTGATGTGGCCGAAGTGACCCGTCGCAGCGTGAGCATTTTCGACTTAAACGGTAATGCCGTTGAGCGTGAAGTCAAAGAATCTGAAATTACCCACGATGCTGGTGATAAGGGCGAATATCGCCACTATATGCTAAAAGAGATTTACGAGCAGCCATTGGCTCTGACGCGCACTATCGAAGGCCGTATCGCAAACAAGCAAGTATTAGATACTGCCTTTGGTGATAACGCGGCTGAGTTCTTAAAAGATATCAAACATGTGCAAATCATCGCCTGTGGTACTAGTTACCATGCGGGCATGGCGGCACGTTACTGGTTAGAAGATTGGGCTGGCGTATCGTGTAACGTCGAAATTGCCTCTGAATTCCGTTATCGCAAGTCGCACTTATTCCCAAATAGCCTATTGGTGACGATTTCACAATCTGGCGAAACCGCTGACACTTTAGCGGCCATGCGCTTAGCGAAAGAAATGGGTTACAAAGCCACATTGACGATTTGTAATGCACCAGGTTCATCACTGGTTCGCGAATCTGACATGGCTTATATGATGAAAGCGGGCGCCGAGATTGGCGTGGCATCCACTAAAGCTTTCACAGTACAGCTTGCTGGCTTGTTAATGTTGACTGCGGTGATCGGTCGCCACAATGGCATGTCTGAGCAAATGCAGTCCGACATCACTCAAAGCTTACAATCTATGCCAGCTAAAGTGGAACAAGCTTTAGGGCTAGATGCTGCGATTGCTGAATTGGCGGAAGATTTTGCCGATAAACACCATGCATTATTTCTTGGTCGTGGCGATCAATACCCGATTGCGATGGAAGGCGCGTTAAAGCTGAAAGAGATTTCTTACATTCATGCTGAGGCCTATGCCTCTGGCGAATTAAAACACGGCCCATTAGCGCTTATCGATGCCGATATGCCTGTGATTGTCGTTGCGCCAAACAATGAATTGCTCGAAAAACTGAAATCGAATGTTGAAGAAGTGCGTGCTCGTGGTGGACTCATGTATGTGTTTGCCGATGTGGATGCCGAGTTCGAGTCGGATGACACAATGAAAGTGATACCAGTGCCACACTGCGATATCTTTATGGCGCCGCTGATTTACACTATTCCGCTACAGCTATTGTCGTACCATGTTGCGTTGATCAAAGGTACCGACGTGGATCAACCACGCAACCTAGCAAAATCTGTAACAGTAGAATAAATATAAGCATTTAAATAAAAACCGCCTTTATTGGCGGTTTTTATTTAGATTCACAACAAAACGACGCTTAACTTACAGCAATAGTAAATGCTGGTGGCTTAGCTTTCTATGCTGGAATGGCATCTAGCTCGTGCTGCTTTTTTGCCTCAATGCGTTTCCATACTTTGTCGTGGAAGTAAAACACCACAGTGTTAATCGCGGGTTCAACTAAGGCCACTGCGCCGCCGACGATCACACTGCCGGTTAATAAATAGGTTACGGTAAAAGCGACGCTAAAATGCAGTACGGCAAAAGTGAGTGTCTTAGTCATGATCTTGTCCTCTAAATAGGCTCCCAGCAGGAATGCCTATATGATAACAATTCTCATTAAAATTAAAAGCCGTGTTTTCAGATTAGTTTAAACGGTTTTATCTATTTATCCGTTGTAAAAAACATAAAGCCCTCACTCAGGAGGGCTTTGGGTTGCTAGCAGTAAAGTAAAGCGCTGCTAATAAACTAGTAATGCCAAGGGAAGGCGGAGAAATCTTGATCGCGTTTCTCGAGGAAGGCATCGCGCCCTTCCTGCGCTTCGGCGCTCGCATAGGCTAAACGCGTCGCTTCACCGGCGAATAATTGCTGGCCGACCATACCATCGTCAGTCATGTTGAAACCGTATTTAAGCATACGCATAGCCGTAGGCGACTTAGAGTTAATCTCTTTGGCCCACATTAATGCCTCGGTTTCTAGCTCTACATGGGGAACGGATTTATTGACCATACCCATGTCGAAGGCTTCATCGGCGCTGTAGTTAAAACCACAGAAGAAGATTTCGCGGGCACGTTTTTGACCTATCATCTTGGCGAGATAAGCGCTGCCATAACCTGAGTCGAAGCTCGCTACGTCGGGATCGGTCTGCTTAAATATCGCGTGTTCTTTCGAGGCTAAGGTTAAGTCGCACACTACATGTAAGCTATGGCCGCCACCTACCGCCCAACCCGGCACAACGGCGATGACCACTTTAGGCATAAAGCGGATCAAGCGTTGCACTTCTAATATATGTAACCGTCCCATTCTGGCTTGATCGGCTTTACCTTCTTCGGCGCCTTCATATTTATAGCCATCTTTGCCGCGAATACGTTGATCGCCACCCGAACAGAACGCCCAGCCACCATCTTTTGCCGAAGGACCGTTACCCGTAAGCAGTGCACAACCTACATCAGACCATTGGCGTGCATGATCGAGTGCGATAAATAACTCATCAACGGTTTTAGGTCTGAAGGCGTTGCGGCACTCAGGGCGGTTAATGGCAATGCGAACTGTGCCGTGGGCTTTAGCTCTGTGGTAGGTGATGTCGTCGAATTGAAATCCACTGACTTCATCCCATAGGGTGGGATCAAAAATGTCTGATACTTGTTGGGTCATGATTCATAGGCCTTTGTGCTGTAATGCCTCAAAGGCTAGGCGGAATCATATATAAGGTCAATCACCTAAGCCTAAAGCTTAGCGCTATATAGCAAAATCCCGTTTGCCTATGAGTCGATGATGGTTAGAGGTGATCACAGAGATAAAGCTGATTATCTTTGCTGAACACTGGATGTTCTGGCGCCATAGTGCCGCAATAGTTAGCTTTAAAGTCGGCAATAGACTCGGGTGTCATTGGTATCTGATTAAAGGCTTCGAGTTCTAATGTCGACAAGCGCTCGACGATGTCGGTTCTTACTTTAGCCAGTTTATGGTCGATTTTTATGATTTTTGTTCCCGTCATAGAGTCAACTTTATTCTCTATTTTTTTGACCATAGCCTCAGTCTTTGCAATAGGAGCATCTAATTTATCTGTTTCTGTGTATAAGTAATACAAAGCACCCGCGAGTAGCGCCAATATGAGCCAACCTTTCATCTTTTAGTCCAACATAAGTGAATAACCATTAAGAATATGGGTATAATAAGCTAGTTTTCGTCCAATATTAAAGCAGTAAAAGGCTGTAACGATGAACTCAGAATCTAACAACAAGGACTATTCGAAAACCAATCGAATTAAGATTCACCAGCCAGATGCGAGTAAAGCGGATCGCTTTAACCCTCGTAATCGGATTTATGTCCGAGCCATAGACGGTTTGTGGAGTAGCTTACGTCGCCGCATGGGCTGGATTGCCATGTTATTTTTCCTGCTTTTACCTTGGATCCCTTGGGGCGACCGTCAAGCTGTATGGTTTAACTTAGGCGAACAAAAGTTTCACGTCTTCGGTTTAACGATTTGGCCGCAGGATCTCACCTTGCTCGCAGCGTTGTTTATGATAGCTGCCTTTGCGCTGTTTTTTGTGACCACCTATCTTGGCCGCGTTTGGTGTGGATACACTTGCCCGCAAACAGTATGGACCTTTATGTTCATCTGGTTCGAGGAAAAACTTGAAGGTGCGCGCAATAAACGCATTAAGTTAGATCAAATGCCATGGAGCTTTGACAAACTCTGGCGTAAAACGGCAAAACATACGGCCTGGCTATTGCTTTCACTGATGACGGCGATGACCTTTGTGTCCTATTTCGTGCCGAGCCGTGAAGTCTATGTCGACGTCTTTACGCTTAATGCTTCTGGCGGTATCTACTTCTGGGTCGTGTTCTTTACACTTGCCACATACGGCAATGCGGGTTGGATGCGTGAAATCATGTGTATCCACATGTGCCCTTATGCTCGTTTCCAAGCGGCCATGTTCGATAAGAATACCTTTATCGTAGGTTACGATACTAAACGTGGTGAGACTCGTGGTCCGCGTTCGCGTAAAGATGACCCAAAAGAGCTAGGCCTTGGCGACTGTATCGACTGTGACTTATGTGTGCAGGTATGTCCTACCGGTATCGATATTCGTAACGGTCTGCAATATGAGTGCATTAACTGCGGCGCTTGTATCGATGCCTGCGACCAAGCTATGGATCGTATGGGTTACGAGAAAGGGCTTATCAGCTATACCACTGAGAACAAGTTAGAAGGTATAAAGCAAAAAGTACTGCGACCTAAGCTTGTCGGTTATGGCGTGGTATTGATGGCGATGATATTAGTCTTTATATACTCCAGTGCGACCATAGCACCTGTGCGTATGGACATCATTCGTGATCGTAACCAGCTCTATAGAGAGAATAACCAAGGTTTGATTGAAAACACCTTCACCTTGAAGATTCTTAATAAGACTGAGCAATCCCACGAATACACTATGAGTGTCGAAGGATTGGACCACTATAAATGGTACGGTCCAACTTCGGTCACAATTGCGGGTGGTGAAGTATTAACGTTACCTATAAGTGTCGGCATTGATCCGGTTGAGCTTTCTCGTTCAGTTACTGACATCGAGATAAAAGTGAAAACCCATATCGACGGTGAAGAAGTCGAAGTTGAGCAAGAAACTCGCTTCTTCAGTCCATAGATAACAGTATTAATGATGATCTAACTGAGCGTGACTCACTATAGATTGTCAGACTTAATCGAGATAAAGGGGCTTTTTAGCCCCTTTTTTATACGTATCGTTTGATAAGTAAACGTCTAAACCATTAATCGTTATTTTCCTACAAAAAGCCCTTGCGCACTTTCTCAATCTCCCTATAATGCGCATCCACTGACACGGCAGACAGCGAAAGCAAGCTGGCGAGTTAGGTTGAATTGAATGGCTGACTCTCTGTTGAGAATGGCACTTAATTCAATCGCAGCAAGAAGTTGAAAAAACTCCTTGACGCGAAACGGGAAATGCGTAGAATACGCAGCCCTAGCCACCTGGAAGCGTTCGGCGCTCAGTGTGGTACTCAAGTTCTCTTACGAATATTGAGTTGCTCTTTAACAAGATAAAACAAGAAATCTGTGTGGACACTCACAGGTGTTGAGTTAATCGAAACTGCTTAACCTTCGGGTTGGCAGTCAAAAATTTAAATC
>NZ_JAJAEF010000023.1:0-71713 GCF_020447145.1 Shewanella sp. SR1
GGCGAGTGCTTCTGAGAGTTGCATAAAAAAATCCGATGACATGAGGTCATCGGATTTTGATCTTTTCAGCGAGATCGTCAAGCGATCTGTCTTAACTGATCGGCATTACGCATGTGCGCCCCTCCTTTAGCCTAACTTTGCCTAACATGTCATCGCGTCGATCTAAGCTACGTGCATCACCGCAAACCCTATAAGACTTTGCTGCCGTTACCCGCATTTAAAAACAGCTGATAGGCAGGACTTTGGGTTTCCTCTTGATAGACGAAACCCAACTCAGTTAAAAAATGTTGGAACGGCAAAGCATCACTCGCGGGTACTTCAAATCCCGCCAGCACTCGGCCAAAGGCCGCGCCGTGGTTGCGATAATGGAACAGACTAATGTTCCATTTGCTCTGCAAGGTGGTTAAAAACTTCAGCAGCGCACCGGGATGCTCAGGAAACTCGAAGCTAAACAAACGCTCCTCTAAAGGCTCAGGTGGATGACCGCCGACCATGTAGCGCACATGCAATTTCGCGGTTTCATCACCGGATAAATCCTGCACTTCAAAATCGTTAGCCTCTAAGGTAGCGATGATTTGTTCAAGTTCGCCTTGGCCTCGGCTTAAGCGAATGCCGGCAAACACCACGGCCAGATCGCGACTACTGAAACGATAGTTAAACTCTGTCATTACCCGCTTATCGAGTAACTCACAGAACTTTAAGAAACTTCCCGGACGTTCAGGGACTTTCACTGCCAGTACTGCTTCTTTTTGCTCACCGAGTTCGCAGCGTTCCGACACATAACGCAGACTGTGGAAATTTACATTCGCGCCACTCAAAATCGCGGCGACTTTCTCGCCTTTACCGCTGTCGCCACTGGCATTGGCGCTGACATATTTTTTAAGCCCAGCCAAGGACAAAGCCCCAGCGGGTTCAGCAATCGCACGGGTATCTTCGAAGATATCTTTCACCGCAGCGCAGATTTCATCCGAGGTCACAGTGACCACTTCATCGACATACAGTTTGGCGACTCGAAATGGCTCAGTGCCAATACGCTTCACCGCCACACCGTCGGCAAATAAACCGACTTGTGCCAGTGTCACCGGCTCGCCCGCTTCCATCGCCGCCTTTAAACAGGCGGCATCTTCAGGCTCGACGCCGATAATTTTCACCTGCGGCATCACCGCCTTGTAATAGGCTGCGATACCCGCAATTAAACCGCCGCCGCCCACGGGCACAAATACCACTTCGAGATCGCGCTGCTGCTGCAACATCTCTTGGGCGATAGTGCCTTGGCCTGCGATCACCGCTTCATCATCAAAGGGCGCGATATAGACTCGGCCCTCTTCTTTGGCCATCGCCATCGCAAACCCATTAGCTTGATCGAAGGCTTGGCCGTGCAATACCACGTTGCCACCTAAACGGCGCACCGCATCGACTTTAATATCGGGCGTCGTCTCAGGCATCACAATCACAGCATCCACACCGCGACTCGCCGCCGACATCGCCACCCCCTGAGCATGATTGCCTGCCGAAGCACACACCACACCGCGCTGACATTCTTCTTTCGTCAGCTGGGCGATACGGTTATAGGCACCGCGTAACTTGAAGGAATGCACTGGCTGCATATCTTCGCGCTTCAAAAATACCTGACAACCTAAACGCGCCGATAACTTGTTCATGCTTGAAAGCGGCGTCACTTTCGCTATGTCATACACAGATGACAACAGGATTTTTTGCAGATAGCTTTGTGCCAACTGAAAATGTGCTAAATCCGTCCGAGCTTGCGATGCAAGTGGCAACATATTAGTCCTCCAGTTTACTGCGATCGCGCACCGCGCCCTTGTCGGCACTGGTGGCAAGCATGGCGTAGGCCTTAAGCGCGAGTGATACATAACGCTGGCGACCAATAGGTTTCCACGCCATTGGGCCAAGACTGTGCATTTTTTCGCGGCGAGCATTGAGTTCAACATCACTTACTGCCAGCTTGATGCTGCGCTTTGGAATATCAATTTCGATGCGATCGCCATTTTCAATCAAGGCGATTGTGCCGCCCGCTGCCGCTTCGGGTGAAACGTGGCCAATCGATAAGCCTGAAGTGCCACCGGAGAAACGACCGTCGGTGATCAGCGCACAGGCTTTACCTAAGCCGCGTGATTTTAAGTAACTGGTTGGGTACAACATTTCTTGCATACCCGGGCCGCCTTTCGGGCCTTCATAACGGATAACAACCACATCACCCGCCACCACTTCGCCGCCTAAGATACCCGCCACGGCGTCATCTTGGCTTTCATAGACGCGCGCCGAGCCAATAAAGGTCAGATTCGATTCATCCACGCCCGCCGTTTTAACGATACAACCGTTCTCGGCCACGTTGCCCGACAATACGGCAAGCCCGCCCTCTTGGCTGAAAGCAAACTCGCGGCTACGGATACAACCTTCTTGTCTATCGTTATCCAGTGACGGCCAGCGACAATCTTGGCTAAAGGCTTTAGTGGTCGGAATGCCCGCAGGTCCCGCCATAAAGAAGTGTTTTACTTTTTCATCTTGCGTCTGCATCACATCGTACTGGGCCAATACCGATTTCAAGGTACCGCTGCCCGGCGTGCCGTCATTATCGGCCGCCACATGGAACACATCGGTATGCAGTAATCCAGCTCTGTCGAGCTCGCCCAAAATCCCCATCACGCCGCCGGCGCGGTGCACATCTTCCATATGGTATTTAGGCGTCGATGGCGCAACCTTACAAAGGTGCGGCACAAGGCGCGACATACGGTCGATATCCGCCATGGTAAAATCAACATCGGCTTCCTGCGCGGCGGCCAATAAATGCAATACAGTGTTAGATGAACCGCCCATTGCGATATCTAAAGTCATGGCATTTTCGAAGGCTTTGAAGTTCGCGATATTACGTGGCAATGCTGATTCATCATCTTGATGATAATAACGTTTTGCTAGCGCCATCACGCGGCGACCCGCTTCTAAAAATAGCTCGCGGCGATCGGCGTGGGTTGCCAACATAGAACCGTTACCCGGCAGCGATAATCCTAGAGCTTCGGTTAAACAGTTCATTGAGTTGGCGGTAAACATGCCCGAGCAAGAGCCGCAGGTTGGGCACGCGCTACGCTCAATTTTGGCACTGTCTTCATCGCTCACGTTCGAGTCGGCGCCCGCCACCATAGCATCGACTAAATCGAGTTTGATGAGCTTATCCGACAGCTTAGTTTTACCCGCTTCCATCGGTCCGCCAGAGACAAATACGACGGGAATATTGAGGCGCAGCGCCGCCATCAACATGCCGGGAGTGATCTTGTCGCAATTGGAGATACACACTAAGGCATCGGCGCAGTGGGCGTTAACCATGTATTCCACACTGTCGGCGATAAGCTCACGCGATGGCAGACTGTAAAGCATGCCGCCGTGGCCCATGGCGATACCGTCATCGACGGCAATGGTATTGAATTCTTTTGCGATACCGCCCGCTTCTTCAATGGCGCTCGCGACGAGTGAGCCCATATCTTTTAAGTGCACGTGGCCCGGTACAAACTGAGTAAAGGAGTTAGCAATGGCGATAATTGGCTTACCAAAATCATTGTCTTTCACCCCTGTGGCGCGCCATAACGCACGTGCACCCGCCATATTGCGGCCTTCGGTACTGGTAGCTGATCGTAACTTTGGCATTGACTGTATCCTTTATCTCAAATCGAAAATCGTATTCTTAATTCACATGGCGAATGCTGCACTTACCGCATTCCCCTCAATATCTGGCACTAAATAGTATTTGGCACTAACTCAACTATTTGGCACTCTTACTCTCGGGCACTATACAAATAGTCGCCCCAACATCAGGGACTAAAATGAACCCAAGCAAGGCCTTAAGCATTCGCCGTTTGTTGTAAGCTCAGCGGTAACAATACCTTACATTGGGTCACATCAATCAGTTTATTCAGCTGATTACTTAGCAGTTCGATGGCACGTTCGCTATCGACCTCCATATCCAGTGACAGGCTCGCATCGTCATTCATGCGCATCTGCATTTGGGTAATCGTAAAGCCACGATGGCGAGTCACGCGTAAAACACGCTCAAGCACTTCGGGGCGTTGTTGAACCGTTAATTCCAGAGAGTGGATCATGTTTGTTTCTCCATTTCGTCCATCATATCGCTGTTTGATGCGCCGGGGGGCACCAGTGGCCAAACGTTAAAAGCATCGTCGATTGCAACGTGTAACAAATACGGGCCCTTAGCCGCTAACATTTCGGTTAAGGCTTCTTCCACTTCGTCGGAAGAGAAAATCGTGCGGCCGGGGATATCAAAGGCGGAGGCCAATAAAACAAAATCTGGGTTATCGGATAAATCCGTTTCGCTGTAGCGCTCTTCAAAGAATAGCTGTTGCCACTGTTTCACCATGCCAAGCTTTTGGTTATCAACCAGCACGATTTTCACTGGCAGCTTGCGGCGTTTGATGGTGGTCAGTTCCTGCACATTCATCATGAAAGAACCATCGCCAGACACAGTAACTACAGTGGCATCGGGACGGGCCACTTGCGCACCAATCGCGGCGGGTAAGCCAAAGCCCATAGTGCCTAAGCCCGCGCTGGACAGATGATCTTCTGGACGGCGGAACCACATATGCTGGGCCACCCACATTTGGTGCTGACCCACATCGCAGCACACTACGCTGTCTTCGGGTAATTTATTGGCTAAGCGGCGCAGCAGCGCAGGCGCATAGATCAAACTGCCGGGGTGTTGATAATCCCATTGATGCTTACGGGATAAATGCTCCACCTCGGCCTGCCAAGGCGTGATGTTCATCGACATGGCTAAGGCAGGTAAGATTTGGCGTAAGTCACCAGCGATTGCCACCTCAGGCATACGCAATTTACCCAGTTCGGCGGCGTCGATGTCTAAATGGATCACTTTGGCCTTGTCGGCAAAGCTCGCTAAACGGCCGGTGACTCGGTCGTCGAAACGGGCACCCACCACGATCAGCAAATCGCAATCCTGTACCGCTAAGTTAGCTGCCTTGCCGCCATGCATGCCTAACATGCCTAAGTAGCCGGATGTGCCGTGGGCGATACTACCCAGCCCTTTCAAGGTTGCGACCGAAGGTATGCCCGTCACTTTGATAAACTCACGCAGTTGATCGACCGCGCCCGCCATGCCCACACCACCGCCGACATACAACATAGGCTGTTTAGCCTCAGCCAACAGTGCACGGGCAGCGTCGATATCACTCATCTCGGCTTGGGGTTCGTTCATCACGGCCAGCAAAGGTGTGCGATATTCCAATTGGGCGATTTGGATATCCTTCGGGATATCGACCAGCACAGGGCCAGGGCGACCAGATGCAGCGATTTCGAAGGCTTGATACAAGGTTGGGATCAGGTCGTTGACGTCTGTCACCATGAAACTGTGCTTAGTGCAGCTCAGTGACATGCCCAGCACGTCGATTTCTTGAAAAGCGTCGGTGCCGATTACGGCGGTAGAGACTTGGCCTGTGATGGCCACCATAGGCACAGAATCTAACAGCGCGTCGGCTAAGGAAGTGATCAGGTTAGTCGCACCAGGGCCTGAAGTCGCAAAGCACACGCCAGTTTTACCGCTGGCTCTTGCGTATCCTACGGCGGCAAAGGCGGCGCCTTGTTCGTGACGGCTGAGCAGATGTTCGACAGGGCTTCCATAGAGGGCATCGTATATTGGCATAATGGCACCACCTGGGTAACCAAACACTGTGGTGACTCCATGTGCTGCTAACACTTTAATTACCGCGTCTGCGCCTCTGATCATCTGCCCTGGTTCCATATTCTCTCTCGCTACGTTAGTCCTGAATTGCCGAAAATCGACGCTAATTTTTTACTCTTTCGAAGCTTAGGACCTTGCTCTAGGCCCTGAAACGAAGAACCCCCCGGTCCTTTCGGAGCGGGGGGTTCTTTCGAAACTTCTAACCTTTTAGGTCTATCAGTTCGCCATGCGCCGCCCCCGCTGTGATTTAATAATCACGACGGTAATAATCACGAGAATGAGCTTGGCAGCTTGGTTAAACATCAATATGGATTCCTAATCGGTGTTTCTAAAATTGGGATATTGCATGAAAGTTAGTTTCGCTTTGGACTTTGCCCTACCGCGAGCTATTAGCTTTACCATAAAGCGACAGCCAAACACAATAAAAAATATCTTTTGTCAAAAAAATTCAGCTTCCCTGCCGAGACAATGCAAAACAACAAAGTAAAACGTTAACTGTTGATCCTCAGTCGGCGCGATTCACCTACCGCAGGATTCATTCACTGAACGCGCATTTACCATCGAACGCTCACTGAAGATTCACTCACTAACTCTTCACTCACTAACTATGTCGTTTTTGCCCGCTCGACAACCCACTGAACAGGAAAAAATTTGTTTCTCACTACACTGATTTATCACAAAGCTGATTCATCACTAAGCAAACTCAAGATGCACGTTTCAGTCTCTGAGGCTGCTTGGGAACTGAGCTGAGACCCAAGTCCTTTGAGTCTCAACCCTCTCCCCCAATGTTGGGCTTAATTAACGATCAATTAAGCCTCAACAATGCTCTTCATATCAGTCATGTAACCGCGAAGTTCAGCACCAACATATTCCACCGCCGTTTCACGAATCGCTTCGTTAACTGCGATGAGCGTTAGGTTGTCGACACCGGTTGCGCTGTCTTTCAGGCCTGCACCTAAATACTCAGATGACATGGCATTAACGTAATCGCGCAGCATAGGTACGGCGGCGTGATTGAACAGGTAGCAACCGTATTCGGCGGTATCTGAAATCACTACGTTCATTTCGTACAAACGCTTACGGGCAATCGTGTTAGCGATCAGTGGAGTTTCATGCAGTGACTCGTAATAAGCCGACTCTTCCACGATACCCGCAGACACCATAGTGTCGAACGCCAGTTCCACACCTGCTTTGATCATAGCGACAAGGAAAATACCTTTGTCGAAATAGGTTTGTTCGTCGATATGCTCGCTCGATACGGGTGCATTTTCGAAACCTGTTTCGCCAGTTTCCGCTCTCCAACGCAGTAAGTTCGCATCATCGTTCGCCCAATCTTCCATCATAGTGCGAGAGAATTCGCCGCTGATGATGTCATCCATGTGTTTTTCAAATAATGGCTGGAGGATTTCTTTTAAATCTTCTGCAATTTCAAATGCTTTAATCTTGGCTGGATTAGACAAACGGTCCATCATGTTAGTGATGCCGCCGTGTTTCAGCGCTTCAGTGACCGTTTCCCAACCTTGCTGGATAAGCTTGGCCGCATAGCCTGGCTCAACGCCATCGGCGATCATTTTCTCGTAACCTAAGATGGCGCCCGTCTGCAACATACCGCACAGAATGGTTTGCTCGCCCATTAGATCTGACTTCACTTCGGCGATGAAAGACGACAGTAGAACACCGGCTCTGTCGCCACCCGTTGCGCTAGCGTAGGCTTTAGCAATCTCTAAGCCGTCACCGTCTGGATCGTTTTCTGGATGAACCGCTATAAGGGTAGGTACACCAAAACCACGTTTGTATTCTTCACGCACTTCAGTGCCTGGGCACTTAGGCGCAACCATCACCACAGTGATATCGGGACGAACTTGCATGCCCTCTTCAACGATGTTGAAGCCGTGTGAGTAAGACAAGGTAGAACCTTGCTTCATCAGTGGCATAACCGCGTTAACCACGTTGGAATGCTGTTTGTCCGGCGTCAGGTTAAGTACCAGATCCGCCGCAGGGATTAATTCTTCAAACGTACCGACACGGAAACCGTTGTCGGTCGCTTTCTGCCATGAGGCACGTTTCTGTTCAATCGCTTCAGGACGCAGGGCAAAAGAGATATTCAGACCCGAATCACGCATGTTCAAGCCCTGGTTAAGACCTTGAGCACCACAACCTAAAATAACAATATTCCAATCTTTGATGTAGTTACAGCCGTCGCTAAACTCAGAACGATCCATGAAACGACATTGGCCAAGCTGTGCTAATTGTTGACGTAAATTCAGAGAGTTAAAATAGTTAGCCATCTGATATACCACCTATAAGTCAGAAATTTTGGACGCAACCAAACTAACATAATGTTACGGCTTGGTTGTGATTGAAATCACTATAACCCATGCTTATCATTGCTTAAAATGATATATTCGGAACTTCATATTGCATTATGCGCAACGTCAACTGCAATCATGGATCAGTAACACTAACAGTAACATCGGCGCCAATATGCGGTCCCCAATCACGCAGTCACTCAAGCCAAGGCTCAAGCTCAGACTAAACAGGATAAGTCATGGATATTCGTACCCTCAAATTGTACCTGCACTTATGTGACAGTTTGCACTTCGCCAAGACAGCGGAACAGATGCATGTGAGCCCATCGACCTTAAGCCGAGCCCTGCAAAGATTAGAAGAAGAAGTGAACGCTAAGCTATTAGAGCGGGATAATCGCAGCGTGACCTTAACCCACGCGGGACACGAGTTTAAGCGGTTCGCCGAGCAGACTTTGAACCATTGGAGCACACTCAAGCACAGTATCGATCTTAAGCAGGATGTGCTGCGCGGTCGATTGAATCTGTATTGCTCGGTCACCGCCGCCTATAGCCATTTACCAGGTTTATTGGATTTATTCCGCCAAGAACATCCCTTCGTCGAAATCGCCTTAACCACGGGAGATGCGGCGAACGCGCTGGCCGAAGTGCAACAGAATCGCGCCGATATCGCCATCGCCGCCCTGCCCGATCCGTTTCCCAGCAGCTTACACTTTGCCAAAATCGACGATGTGCCGCTGTCGATCATCGCCCCAACTATCCGATGCGCGGTGCAGCAGCAAATTTCCCAAACGCCCATCGATTGGTCGAGCGTGCCCTTTATTATTCCCGACCACGGGCCCGGACGTCGCCGCGCCGATAACTGGTTCAAACAAATGGGCATCAGCCCTAATATTTACGCCCAAGTATCGGGCCAAGAAGCGATAGCCTCTATGGTAGCGTTAGGCTGCGGTGTGAGCATGAGCCCAGAGGTGGTAATCAATAACAGCCCAGTGCGGGATCGCATTCAACTGCTCTCGTCGCCGGTTGCGATTCCGCCGTTCGAGTTAGGTTGCTGCTGCAAAGTAAAACGGCTCGACGATCCCATCGTTAATGCGTTTTTGGATGTGATTTAAGCGGTACAAGTTAATACAAAAGAAATTTGTGCGTGGCGGGTATCGAAGGGGCACTAACAGTGAAACGACTCTCCAAGGCTAAACACTTAGCCCAAGAGAGTCACTTATTCGAGAATAGCTTTATCAACACAAGATGACAGGATTACACATCTGGCGAGTTGAGCTTATCGATAGGATCGATGCGGGTAACCAATAGCTGATCGACCTTGTAAGAATCGATATCGACCACCTCAAATTTATAGCCCGCATAGTTCACGAAATCGGTACGCTTAGGGATTTTACGCAGCATATACATCATAAAACCGGCAATGGTTTCGTAGTTCTGATTATGCGGGAATTCTTCGATGCCGAAGGCGCGCATCACGTCAGTAATCGGCGTTACACCATCAACCAACCAAGAGTTGCTATCACGGGCGATGATCTGCTCTTCGCTCTCGTGCAATGACCAAGCACCCATTACCGCGCGCTGCAAATCGTTGGTCGTAACAATCCCGACCACTAAGGCATATTCGTTCATGACCACGGCAAAATCGGCGCGGCTATTCTTAAAGTATTCCATTGCCTCAGATAGGCTCAAAGTATCAGGAATAATCAGCGAAGTGTGGACTAAGTTACTGCCTTTTAAGGTAATATTCTCACCGTTAATCACTCGGATCAGCAGCTCTTTTGCATCCACAAAACCTTTGATCATATCTAACTGACCATCGCAGACGAGGAACTTGGTATGGGGATCTTCAGAAATCTTACGCTTGATATCTTCTTCGCTATCTTGCAGTAAAAAGTACACTAAGCTTTCGCGGGCCGTCATAGCAGAAGTCACAGAAACGGTTTGCATTTCAAACACATTTTCCATCATCTGTTGATCACCGCGATCTAATACCCCTGCTTCGGCGCCCGCGTTCATCACGGCATAAATGTCGTCAGAGGTGATGGCATCGTTACGCACGGTTGGGATTTGCAGCAGTTTAAAGATGCCGCTCGCCATGCCATTGAAAAACCACACTAATGGACGCAGTAGCACGATACAGAAAGACATAGGCCCAACAACGGCCAACGCGACAGGCTCAGGCATCGCCATGGCAATGCGTTTTGGCATCAAATCGGCCACAAGAATAAAGGCACTGGTGACGACAATAAAGGATAAAACAAAGCTCATTTGGCTCAACCAAGGATCGGTCAGCAAAGGCGACAGTAACTCATAGAAATAAGGCCGAAATGCCGACTCACCGACGATACCGCCCATGATGGCAACGGCATTAAGACCGATTTGTACCACAGTAAAAAAGCTGCCGGGAACGGCTTGTAACTGCAGCACTTTTTCTGCACGGGCATCGCCCTCATCGGCCAACTGACGTAAACGGATTTTACGTGAAGCGGCAAGTGCAATTTCTGACATAGAGAAGAAACAACTCGCGCCGATTAGGCACAAAATAATCATCACGTTATCAAAGAGACTCATGTAACACCTTTCATTTAACACTGGACTAACTAGGACCAACCCGCGCTTTATTGCTCGCGTGTCAGCTGAATTCATTTTATTTGGGCGCAGTTTGCTTTGTCTTGCTTAATCTAAAAACCGTTCAACGCGACTGCGCCAGCCACTTGCTACCCTAAGATAAAAAAGCGCTTAAATTGCTCGCTTTAGGGTGTTCTCAGTATATCTGCAAATTCACGGCTTAGGCGTGACTCGACTCTCGCAGCCAGCGAATAGTGCAAATACGCTTGCATCATTTAAGTGACGTTTTGTGTCGAAGAGACTGAATATCCAGCATTTAATTATTTTATTCGACTCGACATCATTAAGATATCTAAGTGCGGCGGCTTTGATATTGAGCTGCTAGAACGTACATTTAAGCCAATGGAATTGACTATGCAATCGTGGCTTTCGCTTAGTTGCGTTACGAGAAATACGTCCAGAATGGCAGCATGGATGTCACTTAGAGTGCATCGCTAAATCGACTATGGGCGACAGATTATATCTCATCTGCCGCCTAATATTACCTCACCTTGAGATAATTTTTATCTTAACGGCGGATCAACAGCACAGTTTCATATAAATGTTATCAGTTAGTTAGCACGATTGGAGGCTGTCTGTGACATAACGAAACTCAGCTGACAGGGCCTAAATGTCACCGGATTTATATAAGTGAGAGAGGATAACTGAGTAGAGATGGCTGAGTGGTAATGGCTTAATGGTGTGAATTAGACATAGCTTATGTATAAGCTTAGGCATGGATACAGGGCAATTAGACGCTTGGAAATCAATCACAAAGCGCAGAGATAAGCTATTGATGGAGCAAAACTCAGCTTGTGCCCAACCGCGAAAGACTGCGATAGGCACAAGCCTGCCTCGACCCTAGCCATTAAATCACTTCAACCTCGACCCTATTACGCCCTTTATCCTTAGCGCGATAGAGGCAAACATCGGCGCGGCGTAACACGTCGGCCATCTTAAGCCCCGAAACCTTATCTAATGGCAAAAACACGCAGCCAATACTGATGGTCACCACAGCCAAGGGAGAAGCTTGATGGGGAATATTGAGTTGCTCGACGAGATAACACAACTGCGTGGCAATAGCCGTTAACTGTGCCGGCGTGACGTGCTCAACAACTAAGGCAAACTCTTCGCCACCGATGCGCGCCAATAAAGCATTGTGCGGCAGGATATCGCACTGCGCTAAGGCATCCGCCACGCGTTTAAGCACTACATCGCCTTCGAGATGACCGTAAGTGTCATTGTAGGATTTGAAATAATCGACGTCCAACATAAACAGTCCCGCAGGAGTATCCGCTTGCAGCACGGCTTCTAATCTTTCGGTAAAGGGGCGTCTATTGGCTAAGCCCGTTAACTCATCGGTTTCGGCCATTTCTTTCAATTGAGTATTGGCAGAAACCAGCGCTTGTTGCAGCACTATCATCTGCCGCTCTTTCTGCTCGCGCAGCAGTAACTCGTTCAATGCGGAGGCAAACTGAGTCAGCATATTCTTTTTCTGGGCGTTCCAATTCAAGGGCCGCGACACCGTCGACAGCGAGAGTAAACCCAATAACTCTCCGGCATTTTTAATCGCAAAGGCAGCAATAGAGCAAATGCCCACGGATTTCATCACCTCATATTCCTGCGGTGAGAATACGTTTAACGCCTCAAGATCCTCAATCACTAAAGTCGATTCTGTTTCGAATTTTTTAGCAAGCTGAGTAATATTGTCCACCGAAATCCCTTGGACCTTGTTAGCATGTAACTCGCTGGTCCAAAAACTGCGGTAATAGGCATGCTGTTGATGAAATTCGAGAATACTCACCCTTTCAACATCAAACAACTGAACTATTTTGCGGCACACCTCAGCTAAGGTTTTATCCACATTGCAGGTATCTATGCTTAAAAATTGCAACGAAATCTCTGCCAGCAACTGATTCGACTGCGACTGCCAGTCCAGTTCTTTGGTCCGCTCTTTCACTAAATCCGACAACAAATGCTGCTGTTGCTGTAACGCGCGTTGATGACGTTTATTGATAGCGAGGTCGTTGCGTATCCTTTGATACATGGCCTTAAGCGACAATGCCACATGGGCAATCTCGTCAGGACTGGCGGTCACCGTCTCGGGCACAGATAACTTCTTTAGCGATTTTAGATTGATTTTATTAGTAAAATCTTCCAATGCTGACAATCTATCCGTCACCATGAGTCGCACTAAGGTCAAGATCAAATAGATCATCAGCAGGGTCTTTAAGCCATTGCCGAGCACAATAAAAATCAACTGCCGCCACAGCTCGTAGTAAAGCTGGTTGGTGTCTAAGCCTACGGTTAAAGTTGCGATCAGCTGATCTTGATAAGTCACAGGATAATGAAACAGGGTTTGCGACTCGTCATCGGTTAACAGCGGTTTACCCAGCTGCATAGTGACGCCGTCGATACTGTCTAAATGCACACTCGACACTAACGGCATCATCCCTAAACCAGAGAGCAAATCAGATAGCAGGCTACGGTCGACGTCCCACAGCGACTTCGCCACACTCGGCAAAATAGATTCTGAATATTCGCGGATATCCGACGTGGCATTGTCGATACTATCCTGATAGTTCCAAATCAACTGCACCAGCATAGTTAACACAGCAAAAAATGAGCTCACCCCGATAATGGTCAGCGTCATCTTATGACTAATAGAATGATTTCGATGCTTCATGTACACCCGTTATTACGCCTTGAAGGGCAACTTATTCAAAATCTGAGACTGGAAAATCTGTGGCCAATCCCGAGCAACTAACATTTGATAAAATGCCGAATCAGGCAGTAAAACGCCGAACAAGGTGACATTGTCATAGGGAATATAGTGCTTATGCTGCTGATAATATTTCAACTCAACCAAAGCTAACGCGCCAGCCATAAAGTGCCCACCGCCAATAATGCTCACAGCGTGTTGGCGGCAAAGCTGTAAAATCTCGGGTGACGTATTGATCGTACTGACAAATACATCCTTACCCGACACTAAGCCTTTTTCCTTCAATGCTTTAAGCACTCCAATCGCCATACGATCACTGGCGGTCCAAATCACATTCAGATCGGGATAACGATTCAGCAGAGTTAACGCTTGACCATAAGCCACAGCGTCGCTCCACTGGCCATAAACCGTTTGAGTCAGAGTGGCATTAGGCTGCATAAAGAAATAATCACTGGCACCTTGGGTACGTAGCACTGAAGCAGGCGTCGATTTATCGCCCGAAATCAACAAAACTTTAGCTGGCTTACCTTCTAAGTCGTCCATTAAACCTTTAGCGGTCGCCGAACCGATTGCGTAATTATCGGGAATAATGGCGGGTAACAGATATTCTTGCCAATGGGGATCTTGCAGTAGCGCATCACGCTCGCCGATGGAAATATCATTTAAAATCAATTGCACGTAGATAGGATGTGGAGAAAGCGCTTGCAGCATTTTTATCGCGGATTGTTTTTCATTAACCAGAATAACGTAATTGGGCAGTACCTTTGCGGAAGCTAACAACTCATCGAGTTGGGTGATCATCTTGAAATGATTGCGATCGGAATGAATGATTTCGAGCTTAATATCGAGTGTCGTCGATGCCTCCAACATCAATTGGTCGACGTCCCCCCAAAAACTGTCATCGGCAGCCCCCGGATTAAAAAATACAACATCGAGTTTTGCCCAAGCCGCCCCACCAAAACCCGCAGTACAGATAAACACACACGCTAACATCCACGAACGCATAGGCGAGTTCTCCTCGACCATGTTCCCTCAAATGTCATCCTTCACAAGAGGTCACTTTATTATTATCGATTCACAACCTTGTTACCGCATCGCCGCCCAAAATGTTGCTAAAACCAGCAGCAGATGTTTCGATTAAACCACAAAATGATACAAAGTATACTTTATATGCTGACTATTTATTCCGACACCCCGTCGGTATAAGGAAATCACGTGGATCAGTAGCAGAATGTTTATGAGTCATTGCAGACTATCTTATGGGTCAGTCTTACGGCCTAACGACCGAGGTGAATCAAGATTGGGGGATTTGAACCATGATTTTCATTGGAGGGTAAACCAAATGAGACAGCTCAACGATGCCCTCATATAATTGCATAGGTTGACCAACCTCCATTAACTGATTGAAATAATTAAATATAACTATCAATCGCTTAATCTATTCAGTCGTAATCATTTCTCCCAGAATCAATCCTTTATAACTCATATTCACTCAAAGGCACGAAATTGTGCGACTCTTCTTTTAATCGGTCGCAACATACATCTTCAATAGTCTCGATGTACTCCAAGTGCTGTGTAGCCCGCATCGCCAAACAAAATGGTTGGTTATAGCCAGCCTTTCAATGCGCTAATAATCATATATGCAGTAAATGCGATCGAATTTGCCTAGCGCTAAATCCGCTTGGTGGATAATAAAATTCAACTGCATGGAGTGCTCACTATAGACGACTTTGAGCAGCACCAGATAATCTTCGGCATTGCCGCCTAATTCAGCTGCGGCGTGTAGCTCGGGGGCTTTATAGCGGCTATCGCCATGGCCATTAATGCTGGCGATACCATTGTAATACGGCAGCGGCTGCTCGGGGACGAGCAATGCCTGCAAGTTGGATGACTGCCAGTCGGGTAGCGCTGACCATTGTGCTTGAGTGAGAATCTGACCGGGGATTAACCCGTGTTTATTCATTTTCATCAGATCAAAGAAATAGAGCTGATCTTGCCACTCTGGTGCCAATTCATCTTCCGCAACCTCTAGGGCCTCCAGCACCATAGCTTGTTGCGGTTCTGGTAGCGCTTGTAAACGTGCCTTGGCTAACTTTAATAAATGCGGGTTGTCACTATTAACCATGTCAGTGGCTATCATCTTAATGCTGGCAATCCCCTGAAGTTGATAAGCCGCCTCATACTCATAGTTTGCACATACCGCATCGTCGAACTTAAGTTCGGCAATCGCTTTCCCAGAGTTCAGTTGCTGACCCTCTGCGACATAATAGACATGGCCGCGAAGCATTTCCGAGAATCGCCAGCGCTCCAAAAAGAACAACAATCGCCCCTCTCGAGGCAAATAAGATTGAAATGCCTTCAGTTCGCTACAATTGATTTGTGCAATAAATTGCATAGGCACACGGAAGGCTTGCGCAGCCTCGTCCCAATCCGAATCTTGCGACCAACAATAATGCTCCTCGATATACTCGCGAGTGTGGTCGAATTCCTCAGCGTAAGCATCCAGCATCTCCTCCCTTCCGACCAAAGTCACTGGGTAATCCATGCCGACAGGCAAATCAGGCAATCCACCCAGTCGGCTGTTACCTAACTGGGCATAGTCTTCGATTGCACTGGGATAGAGATCGACACTACTGCGAATAAACGTCGATAACGTATGGGCAAGATGCGGGTCTTTAAACTGCACCAGCTTTTGCTCGAGCAGCTGCTGACGAATGGGGGAATTTTCTGCTAACAACATATCCATATTGACCTCAGGACTCCAATGTTTGCTTTTTATCATTTCTATCAACTATTTGCTATCGTCCAATATGGCAATTTGCCAAAGCTATCACGGGAACGGTAAAGCCAGAGTCAGCAGCTTACTGATGAGGCGAATGACCAAGTTAATCGAAAACCCCTAACGTCAATTACTGCTACACTCAAATTCTGCGCGAAATGACCACAAAAGGATTTGTTTATGGCGATTGCCTGCGTCAATACCCGAGCCAGTTGTGGGGTCGAAGCTCCCCAAGTCACAGTTGAAGTGCATCTGAGTAACGGCTTACCGGCATTTAATCTAGTGGGATTACCCGAAGCGTCGGTGAAAGAAGCCCGCGAGCGGGTGCGCAGCGCGCTGATTAATGCAGGATTCGAGTTTCCGATGCGGCGGATAACCGTTAACCTCGCGCCAGCAGATTTACCTAAACAAGGTGGCCGCTACGATTTACCCATAGCCGTGGGCATATTGGCCGCCTCGGAACAAATCCCTGCTAATAGTTTAAAAAATCTTGAGTTTGTCGGTGAGTTGGCACTGTCTGGGCACATACGTTATTGCCAAGGATTATTACCCGCGATTATCGCCGCTAAGCGCCAAGACCATACCTTGATATTGCCGCTGGATAATCGCCACGATGCCGAGTTAGTCGGCTATCCTAATGTGTTGTTTGGCTCGCACTTGCAGAGTCTGGCCGCTTATTTACAGGGGCAAAACCAACTGCCGACGTTAGCGCCGCAATTAGAATGGATAAGCCAAGAGACGCCTGAGTCCCGTACTTGCCTGAGCGATGTGATTGGCCAATATCAGGCCAAGCAAGCACTCGAAATTGCCGCGGCGGGAAACCATAACCTCCTGATGCTTGGCCCGCCAGGTACGGGCAAAACCATGCTTGCCAGCCGAATGATGGCGCTATTACCTGCGCTTAATTATGAGGAAGCATTAGAAGTGGCGGCGATTCATTCCGTTGCCGGACTCGACATAAAGCCGCAGCATTTTTTGCAGCGACCCTTTCGATCGCCGCACCACACGAGTTCGTCGATATCCCTCGTGGGCGGTGGCAGTATCCCAAAACCAGGGGAAATCTCCCTCGCCCACCGTGGCGTGCTGTTTTTAGATGAAGTCGCCGAATTTCCTCGAAAAGTCTTAGATTGTCTGCGCGAGCCGATGGAAACCGGCGAAGTGGTGATTTCCCGCGCCGCCGCAAAGCTGACATTTTTGAGTCGCTTCCAATTGATCGCGGCAATGAATCCCAGCCCGAGCGGTGATATTGATAGCCAACACAGATCGAGCCCAGAACAAATTCAGCGTTATCTTTCGCGGCTTTCTGGCCCGTTTCTCGACCGCTTCGATTTAACCATTGAAGTCCCCAAACTCCCCGCAGGAACCTTGACTCAAGCCGCGCCGCAAACAGAAACCAGCCAAGATATCGCCAAGCGAGTGAAACGAGCGCGTGAGCTGCAACTCGCCCGCGCTGGCGTGCTCAATAGCGAACTCACAGGGAAACAATTGAAACGCTTTAGTGGGATCAGTGACGCTGATTTAGTGTTTTTAGAACAAAGCGTGGTAAAGCTTGGCCTCTCGGTTCGCAGCTTTCATCGCATACAAAGAGTGGCACGCACTATTGCCGATCTTGAACAAGTGCCCAACACAGAGCGTCGCCATATTGCCCAAGCACTGGGTTATCGCGCTATGGATAGATTACTCGCACGCTTATCCCAGCAATATTGAGTTTTCGCGGGAACAAATGTTAACAAATGCACCGACCAGCAGTGCCTAAGATTGAGCCAAACGCCGACACCGAGTAACATAGGCCTCCAATTTTTGTCAGGGGGCTCGGATGGGAACGCTGTTTTCACAGATAAAAGGCTGTATCGCATTTTTAGGCTACGTTATAAATACCGTCTTTTGGACTATCCCAATCGTGTTGATCAGTTTTATAAAACTGATACCTATCAGTCCATTAAGGACTGCGACGAGCCATGTGCTCGACTTTTGTGCCAGCGCTTGGATCAGCGTCAATGGTGTGATTGAGCGCTGCTTGCATCCGGTTAAGATAGAACTGAGTGGTGACACCGACTTTTCCACTAAAGAGTGGTATATGGTGATTGCCAATCACCAGTCTTGGGTGGATATCCTGATCCTGCAGCGGGTTTTTAACCGAAAGATCCCTTTCTTGAAGTTTTTCCTCAAGCAAGAACTGATTTTTGTGCCGATTTTAGGCTTAGCTTGGTGGGCGCTCGATTTTCCTTTTATGCGCCGTTACAGCACGGCAGAGTTGCGTAAAAATCCTAAGCTAAAGGGCAAAGACATTGAAATTACGCGTAAAGCCTGTGCTAAGTTCAAGGCGAAACCGGTAAGTGTGATGAACTTTGTCGAAGGCACGCGCTTCAGCAAAGCTAAACATCAAAAGCAGAACTCACAGTTCCAACATTTGTTAAAACCCAAAGCGGGCGGCATGGCCTTCGCGCTATCAGCCATGGGCGAACAGATCCACAAGCTAGTCGATGTCTCCATTTACTACCCAGACACAGTGCCAAGCTATTGGGACTACCTGACAGGCAAGTTGCCAAGCGTTAAAGTACATATCAAGGTTTCTGATATTGATCCTGCGATGCGCGGCGATTATATGAATGACCGCGATTTTAAAATTAGCTTCCAAGAACAGTTGAATCAAATCTGGTTAACTAAAGATCAAGTGTTAAGCCAACTTGCTAGCCAAGCGAATAAAGAACAAAGGTAACACCATTATGTTGAATTTCTTGCCCGGGCCAGTGTTGTTTATAATCAGTTTGAGTCTACTGATTATTAATACCTTAGTGTGGAGTTCGCTTATCAGCCTTGGCGGATTAGTGAAAATCGTAATGCCTACGCAAGGTACACGTAATGCAGTGTCCACCGTCATGAATCGTTTTATGTGGGCGTGGGCCTGCTGCAACGGTGGCATTCTATATTTGATCGCTAAAATTGAGTGGGACGTCGAAGGCCTAGAAGGACTCGATAAAAACAGCTGGTACTTGCTGATCAGCAACCATCTCAGTGGCTTCGATATCGCCGCGCAAACTTATGTGTTACGCAACCATATTCCTATGTTGAAGTTCTTCCTCAAAAAAGAACTCATCTATGTGCCGATTATGGGACTGGGTTGTTGGGCGCTGGATATGCCATTTATGAACAGAACCAGCCCAGCAAAACTCAAGAAGAATCCAAAGCTTAAGGGCAAAGATTTAGCGACCACACGCCGCGCCTGTGAAAAATTTAAAAATATGCCTACGTCAATCATTAACTATGTTGAAGGCAGCCGGTTTACCCGTGATAAGCATCAACGCCAAAACTCGCCTTATCAACATTTGTTACGTCCTAAAGCAGGTGGAATCGCTTTTACCCTATCGGCCATGGGTGAGCAATTTACTAACCTGCTGGATATGACAATTGTCTACCCAGATGCGCCTGACGATATTCTGTTTGGGGTGATGAACGGCAAGGTCAGCAAGATTATCGTGCGGATCAACGCCCTGCCCGTACCTCAAGTCGATCCAACGCGTTATTTCTCTGAGTCTGAGTATCGCGTCGAGTTCCAACGCTGGTTAAACCAAGTGTGGGCGGAAAAAGATCAACAAATCGATGCTTTACTGCAAACGAATCAAAATGTCGCGGATAGCGCCGACAGCGCCAATCACACTCAAGCGAGCTAGATCTGCTCTAGTTCTTTTCTAACTTTGCTCTAGTTCTGCAACCAGTGCCGCTGCAGCGGATAGCTCAAATTCATTGAATACGGTTATCCCTGCGGCGCTGAGTTTTTCAGCCGTTAATCCCTGTCCCGCGATTAATTGCTTCGCAAATTGACCATCGTAAATCTGCTTATTACCACAGGATGGACTGCGGGCTTTTAGGATCGCCACTTTAATCCCTTCTTGCTGCGCCAGCTTTAGGGCGAGATCGGCTCCCAGACTAAAAGCGTGGGTCACATCCTCACCCTGAGCGGTTAAGATACGCTGTCCAACCCGCTCAGCTGGCGATCTGGGTGTTGGCAAACCGCCTGCACATTCGGGACAAATCGCCACAATCCGCCCTTGCTCAAGCCACGTCTGTACAAGTTCGCTCTCCATCAAGTTATGACCACCGTCGTAGCGCACCGCTTGCCCGAGTAAACAACTGCTCACTAACACTTTTTCCACTGTCACCTCCAAGCGTGTCATTCCGCCCATAGCATAACGCGAAGGACAAACATGCAAAATGCATTTGGACGATTTCCCCCAAAGCCATCAACACCTGCAACAAGAACGGACGGCAAAAACCACTTCATTGTTGACAATTTAATATTTAAAAATTCATAAGCTAAAATATTAAAAACGAACAAATTGAAATAAAACCATAAAAATCATAACAATAAATAAAAAGCAATTAGAATGTAGACTTACGTCTAAGTAAACACATTGTTGACAATCCACTGAGAGAGGGCTATTTTTTACCCATTGTCGACAATCCTATTAATAGTGATGCGCTCTATGTTGAAGCAAGACACGACGTTCGTTTCTGATGACACACATGTTTCCCACCTGCATAAGGTCAAATCGACCTCGGCAGATAAAACGTCGACCACACTCGCCGATCAAATTTTGGTGCAGATCCAAACCAGCATCATCAAGGGCGAGCTGCCTGCGGGCAGTAAAATTAACGAGCAAGCGCTGGCCGAAAAATACGGTATCAGCCGCGGCCCGACCCGCGAAGCCCTGCAAACCTTAGAAAGACAACGCTTAGTAGTGCGCGCACCCCATGTTGGCGCCCGCGTAGCACAACTGACAGTTAGCGAACTTAACGATTTATATCAACTGCGTAGCGTGCTTGAAGGCATGGCCTGCGAACTTGCCGCCAGTCGTATCACCCCTGAGCAATTAGCCAAGTTAGAAGATTTACTCGCAACGCAAGATGCGGCGCTCGCTAAGGGTGATACCTACTTCCAAGAGGAAGGCGATGTCGATTTTCACTACCAAATTATTCAAGCCAGCGGTAACAAGCATCTGCAGGAAACCTTAGTCGGCGGCCTGTATCACCTGCTGCGCATGTACCGCTACCAATGCACCAATAAAAATCGCCCCGTTAAAGCCATTGCCGAACACAGACGCATAGTCGAAGCCATTGCCCAGCGCGATGGAGAACTCGCCAGTTTGCTGATGCGCCGCCATATCGAACAGGGGCGTAAAAATACCGAATTACGCTTAATTGAATTGCAAGCCAATGCAGCCGCCAAAGAAACCTTAGCCAACATCAGCTAAGTTTATACGGCTCAATATGCCCACTTCCCATAAATGGAAAAGGATAAGGACAAGACCATGACCCAAAGCGCAGGATTACGTTTTCGCCAAGCTCTTGCTAAGGCTAAACCGTTACAAATCGTTGGCACCACCAATGCCTATTTTGCCTTGATGGCAGAGCAAACTGGCTTCCAAGCCTTGTATCTTTCGGGCGCTGGCGTTGCCAATGCTTCCTACGGTTTGCCTGACTTAGGTATGACCTCAATGAACGACGTGCTGATCGATGCAGGTCGTATCACCTCAGCCACACAAGTGCCTTTATTGGTCGATATCGATACTGGCTGGGGCGGCGCATTCAACATTGCTCGCACCATCAAAGAATTCGAAAAAGTTGGCGTCGCCGCTGTGCACATGGAAGACCAAGTGTCGCAAAAGCGTTGCGGCCACAGACCTAACAAAGCGGTGGTGAGCATTGAAGAAATGGTCGATCGCATTAAAGCAGCCGTCGATGCCCGTACCGATCCTAACTTTGTGATCATGGCGCGTACCGATGCGGTTGCCGTTGAAGGCTTAGAAGCAGGTATCGAACGCGCGCAAGCTTATATTGCCGCCGGTGCCGACATGATCTTCGCCGAAGCTTTAACTGAGCTAGACCAATATCGCCACTTTAAAGCGCAAGTCAAAGCACCGATTTTGGCCAACATGACTGAATTTGGTCAAACCCAATTGTTCAATAAAGAAGAACTCGCCGAGGCGGGCGCCGACATGGTGCTTTATCCACTCGGTACTTTCCGTGCAGCCAACCAAGCGGCACTGAACGTCATGCAAGCGCTGATGAATGATGGTCATCAACGCAACGTGCTCGACACTATGCAGACCCGTAAAGACTTGTATAAGTACTTGGGCTACCACGCCTTTGAAGACAAGTTAGATCAACTGTTTAGCCAAGATAAATAGCTAAGCAAGCGAGAAAGCAAAATACACAAGACCATGGATTGTCAGTAGAAGCGCAAGCTCATGTTGTTACTGAAACCCAGACGCTTTGCCCCAAGCAGCAAGGCGTCACCGAAAAGCTGCAACCCTACAGGGTTTGGCGTTAATGCAGATTTAACGTTAAACAAGTTACATAAAAAGTGCAGCCTTAACCAATAAATGTCGGCGAATGAACACTCAAAAATAAGTGCATTCATCCACCAGCAATAACCACACAGAGTTAACGGAAGGGAAGGATTATGTCAGAAGCTAAAAAACTAAGCGGTGCAGGATTACGTGGCCAGAGCGCAGGCGAAACGGCATTGAGCACAGTGGGCGTGTCAGGCAGCGGCCTCACGTACCGCGGTTATGATGTGAAAGATCTCGGTGAAAATGCCACCTTCGAAGAAGTCGCCTATCTCATTCTTTACGGCGAGCTGCCCACTCAAGCCCAGCTTGATGCCTACAAAACCAAACTCAAAGGCCTTCGCGGTCTGCCGCAAGCCTTAAAAGAAGTATTAGAGCGCATTCCTGCCGAGACTCATCCAATGGATGTAATGCGTACTGGCTGCTCTATGCTAGGTAACTTAGAAGCCGAACACAGCTTTGCCGAACAGAGTGAAATCACCGACCGCCTATTGGCTGCATTCCCATCGATCATCTGTTACTGGTATCGCTTTAGTCACGATGGCGTGCGTATCGACACTGAAACCGATGACGATCAAATTGGCGCGCACTTCCTGCATTTATTACACGGTAAAGCGCCGTCGGCACTGCATGCTAAAGTAATGGACGTATCGTTAATTCTTTATGCAGAACATGAATTTAACGCATCAACCTTTACTGCTCGCGTCTGTGCTTCAACCCTGTCAGACATGCATTCGTGCGTCACTGGCGCCATTGGTTCACTGCGCGGCCCGCTGCATGGCGGCGCGAACGAAGCGGCGATGGAACTGATCCAAGACATGAAAGATGAAGCCGATGCGCGCGACATCTTAATGGGTAAACTGGAGCGTAAAGATAAGATCATGGGCTTCGGCCATGCGATTTACCGCGACAGCGATCCACGTAATGCCATCATCAAAGAATGGTCAGAAAAACTAGCTGCCGCCAACGGTGACGACCGTCTATACCGCGTATCGGTTGCCTGTGAAGCCCTGATGTGGGAACAGAAAAAACTCTTCTGTAATGCAGATTTCTTCCACGCCAGCGCATACCACTACATGGACATTCCGACTAAGTTGTTCACACCAATCTTCGTATGTTCACGGGTAACAGGCTGGGCAGCGCACGTGATGGAGCAACGATCGAACAACCGCATCATCCGCCCAAGTGCCGATTATGTGGGCGTGGCCCCACGCAAAGTCGTCCCCATTGCCAACCGTTAAGCCAAGCTAACGACTCTTGGCGCGAGACTGCTATTAATAGACAGTCTCGCGCCAACTTCATTTTCCGAAATGGATGATGTTATGAACACTGCTATGAATACCCAATATCGCAAGCCCTTACCCGGCACTAAGCTTGATTATTTCGACACCCGCGAAGCCATAGAAGCTATCGCTCCGGGCTCTTACGCCAAGCTACCTTATACCTCGCGCGTGCTGGCTGAAAACTTAGTCCGTCGCTGCGATCCGGCCGTTTTGACCGACTCGCTAAAACAGATTATCGAATCTAAGCAAGAACTGGATTTCCCTTGGTTTCCTGCACGCGTGGTCTGCCACGACATATTGGGGCAAACCGCCTTAGTTGACCTTGCAGGCCTGCGTGATGCGATTGCCGCTAAAGGTGGCGATCCCGCTAAAGTAAACCCTGTTGTACCAACACAACTCATTGTTGATCACTCGCTCGCCGTTGAGTTTGGTGGTTTTGATAAAGACGCCTTTGCTAAAAACCGCGCTATCGAAGACAGACGCAACGAAGACAGATTCCACTTTATTGATTGGACGCAAAAAGCCTTTAAAAACATTGATGTTATCCCTCAGGGTAACGGCATCATGCACCAAATTAACTTAGAGCGTATGTCGCCTGTGGTGCATGCTCGCAATGGCGTGGCCTTCCCCGATACTCTAGTTGGCACCGACAGCCACACGCCACACGTTGATGCTCTGGGCGTTATCGCCATTGGTGTCGGCGGGCTAGAAGCCGAAAGCGTGATGCTGGGACGCGCATCTTATATGCGTCTGCCGGACATTATCGGTGTCGAGCTCACAGGCAGACCGCAGCCTGGCATTACGGCCACTGACATAGTATTAGCCTTGACCGAATTTTTACGCGCACAAAAAGTCGTCTCCTCTTACTTAGAGTTCTTCGGTGAAGGCGCAGCGGCGCTGACATTAGGCGATCGCGCCACGATTTCAAACATGACGCCTGAATTTGGCGCAACCGCAGCTATGTTCTACATCGACCAGCAAACCCTTGATTATTTGACCTTAACGGGCCGCGAAGCCGAGCAAGTTAAGCTGGTTGAAACCTATGCTAAAACCGCAGGTTTGTGGGCCGACAGCTTGACTGAAGTGCACTATCCACGGGTACTGCGTTTTGATTTATCCTCGGTGGTGCGTACCATTGCAGGGCCATCAAACCCACATGCACGGGTGCCAACATCAGAATTAGCTGAGCGCGGAATTAGCGGCGTAGTCGAAAACGAGCCCGGCTTAATGCCCGATGGCGCAGTGATTATCGCAGCGATTACCAGCTGTACTAACACCAGTAACCCGCGCAACGTGATTGCCGCAGGTCTGATTGCCCGCAACGCCAACGCCAAAGGCTTAAGTCGCAAACCTTGGGTCAAAACCTCACTCGCTCCCGGATCAAAAGCCGTGCAGTTGTATTTGGAAGAAGCCAAGTTATTACCTGAGCTTGAACAACTCGGTTTTGGCATTGTTGGTTTTGCCTGCACGACGTGTAACGGTATGAGCGGCGCGCTGGATCCTGTGATTCAAAAAGAAGTGATCGACCGCGACTTGTACGCCACCGCGGTGTTATCGGGTAACCGTAACTTTGATG
This sequence comes from Shewanella sp. SR1, assembly GCF_020447145.1. NCBI lineage: Bacteria > Pseudomonadati > Pseudomonadota > Gammaproteobacteria > Alteromonadales > Shewanellaceae > Shewanella > Shewanella sp. SR1. Next base: position 25,349 of record NZ_JAJAEF010000023.1, read on the forward strand.
GCCGTATTCATCCCTATGCTAAACAAGCCTTTTTGGCCTCGCCACCATTGGTCGTCGCCTACGCAATTGCCGGCACTATACGTTTCGATATCGAAAAGGATGTGCTGGGATTAGATCATGATGGTAAACCAGTCAAACTTATCGACATTTGGCCATCGGATGAAGAAATCGATGCCGTGATTGCGACCAGTGTTAAACCTGAGCAGTTCCGCAAAGTGTACGAGCCTATGTTCGATTTAGCCGTCGATTACGGCGAGCAAATCAGCCCGCTGTACGATTGGCGTCCGCAATCTACTTATATTCGTCGCCCACCTTATTGGGAAGGCGCATTGGCTGGTGAGCGCGCGTTAAAAGGCATGCGACCTTTAGCGGTACTGGGTGACAACATCACCACCGACCATTTATCACCGTCGAACGCCATTATGCTCGACAGCGCCGCGGGCGAATACCTGCACAAAATGGGCTTGCCGGAGGAAGACTTTAACTCCTACGCCACCCACAGGGGCGATCACTTAACCGCCCAACGCGCAACCTTTGCCAATCCCAAGCTTAAAAACGAGATGGCAATCGTTGACGGTAAAGTGCAACAAGGTTCACTAACGCGTATCGAGCCGGAAGGCCAAGTGACCCGCATGTGGGAAGCGATTGAAACCTATATGGAACGTAAGCAGCCACTGATCATCATAGCGGGCGCAGACTATGGTCAAGGATCGTCGCGCGACTGGGCAGCCAAAGGCGTGCGTTTAGCGGGCGTTGAGGCCATTGTTGCCGAAGGTTTCGAGCGCATTCATCGCACTAACTTAGTGGGTATGGGCGTGTTGCCGCTGGAATTTAAAGCCGGCGACAACCGCGCGACTTACGCCATCGACGGCACCGAAGTGTTCGATGTCCTCGGCACGCCAGCGCCACGAGCAGATTTGACCGTCGTCATCACCCGTAAAAACGGTGAGCGCATCGAAGTGCCAGTAACCTGTCGTCTCGATACCGCCGAAGAAGTCTCGATCTATGAAGCAGGCGGCGTATTGCAACGCTTCGCGCAGGACTTTCTCGAATCGAATCAGGCTTAAATCGAATCTTGTTTGAGTCAAGCCAGAGTCGGCACTTGAATCGACGCTTAGATATTAGTTAGCTAAACCGAGCGCCAATAACTTCCCCAATTAAGTTACTGGCGCTCATTTGGATTCCATTGGGAGTCCTTTTGGAGTCAATTTATGAATGCTTCAACACCCCACGCGCCACAAATCAAAATCGCTGCGACCTATATGCGCGGCGGCACCAGCAAGGGCGTGTTTTTCCGGCTGCAGGATTTGCCTAAAGCCGCACAAGTTGCCGGCCCTGCCCGTGATGCCTTGTTACTGCGAGTGATTGGTAGCCCAGACGCTTACGGCAAACAAATCGATGGCATGGGCGGCGCCACCTCAAGCACCAGTAAAACCGTGATCCTGTCCCCTAGCACCCAAACCGATCACGATGTCGATTACCTGTTCGGCCAAGTGGCCATCGATAAACCATTTGTCGATTGGAGTGGTAACTGCGGCAACTTAACCGCCGCCGTCGGCGCCTTTGCCATCAGCAATGGCTTAATTGATACGGCCCGCATTCCACAAAATGGCATCTGCACTGTGCGTATTTGGCAAGCCAACATAGGCAAAACCATTATCGCCCATGTACCCATCACTAAGGGTGAAGTGCAAGAAACCGGTGATTTTGAGCTCGATGGTGTGACCTTTCCCGCCGCCGAAGTGCAAATCGAATTTATGAACCCGGCTGCGGACGAGGATGCCAATTCTAACGGAGGGAGTAGCAGCATGTTCCCGACGGGCAATGTTGTTGATGCGCTAGAAGTGCCGGGTATTGGCAGCTTTAAGGCCACTATGATTAACGCTGGCATTCCCACCATTTTTATCAATGCTGAGGACTTAGGCTACACAGGCACTGAGCTGCAGGATGATATTAATAGCGACGCTGCGGCACTGGCAAAATTTGAAACCATTCGCGCCTATGGCGCAGTCCGTATGGGATTGATTTCACATATAGATGAAGCCGCATCACGCCAGCATACCCCTAAAATTGCCATTGTCGCCAAACCACAGACCTATGTGTCCTCGAGCGGAAAATCGGTGGCTGCAGAGGATATCGACCTACTGGTGCGTGCCCTGTCTATGGGTAAGTTGCACCACGCCATGATGGGCACGGCGGCAGTGGCAATTGGCACGGCAGCAGCCATTCCCGGCACCTTAGTCAACTTAGCCGCAGGCGGCGACACTCAGGGCAAAATGGATGCGGTACGCTTTGGTCATCCCTCTGGCACGCTGCGTGTTGGGGCCGAGGCGTCAATGGTCAACGGCGAATGGACAGTTGTTAAAGCCATTATGAGCCGCAGCGCCCGCGTGCTAATGGAAGGTTTTGTGCGAGTACCGAGCGAGAGTTTCTAATCGTTTATCTGGTTTTAGATTCAATCGCTAAAGGCGCGCAAGGAAGAGGATTCAAATGAAAAAAACAACGGCATTACGACAAATGCTCAGTGGTAGCGATATTCACGTCGCCCCCGGTGTTTACGATGGTATGACCGCACGTTTAGCTGAACAAACGGGTTTTAAGCTGATTTATGCCAGTGGCGGCGCGATTGCGAGAAGTTGTGGTTTCCCCGATATAGGCATGCTGAGCTTTAGCGAAGTGTTGCATCGACTCGAGCAAATGGTCGAAGTGACCCAAGTCCCCATCATTGCGGATGCGGATACTGGATTTGGTAATGCCATCAACGTGAGTCGCACAGTGAAAGCCTTTGAGCGAGCCGGTGTCGCAGCATTGCACTTGGAAGATCAAACCTTTCCAAAGCGTTGCGGCCATCTGAATGATAAATCTTTGGTGAGTACCCAAGAAATGGTGCACAAGATCCATGTCGCCAAGGACAGCCAAACTGATCCAGATTTTATCTTAATTGCCCGCACTGATGCGATCGCCGTTGAAGGATTCGACGCTGCAATGGAACGCTCACATGCGTATTTAGCGGCAGGTGCCGACGTGATCTTTGTCGAAGCACCCGAAACCGTTGAGCAAATTGAATTGATCGCTAAGCATATTAAGCAGCCTAAGCTCATCAATATGTTCCACAGTGGTAAAACACCGCTGCTGTCGAAGGACAGACTGCAAGCATTGGGATACAAGTTCATTATTATTCCCTCAGACTTACAGCGAGCGACTATCCATGCTTGTCAGCACACCTTACGCACCATTCTTGAGCAGGGTGACAGTGGCAGTATTGCCGAACAGATGGTGTCGTTTGCAGAGCGTGAACGGATCATAAATACACAAGCGTATTTGGATCTTGACCTCGGCTATTGACGTAACTGAGTCAATGCAAGTTTAACCCTGCCATCTAATCGCTAACACAGTTCAACCAAAGACCTTGCTTCTCCCCCTTCCGGCAAGGTCTTTTTCTATTCGCCCTCGTGATTTTAGTGACCCCACGCACTGATTTTCACCGTATTTGTCGCAGCATCATATGTTGGCCTACCTTAAACAGTGCTAAGATTCTTAAGCTTAAACACGGGAAAAAAAGCTCGTCATAACCAGCACAAAGACACTAAAACAGCATATTTGAGCTATCGCATGATCGATGACTGAATCGCGCCCATCGATTTTGGTTGTTTTTAAACCAAGTCAGCAATTTAAGCTAAAGTTTTTACAACAAAATGGCATTTAAGGTCTAGGATAAGAACTAAACTAAATAGAAATCTAATCAGGATGGGTCCGTTTTTTGGTAGGGGAAAATTTGAGTCAACTAATCCACAAGCTAGTGCTAGGCGCGCTTTGTATCCTAAGTTTGTGGGGGATCTCGTGCAATGGATTAGCGCAACCATTGAGCGCGGCTTTCACACAGCTTAAATTTGAACATATTCGCAGTGAAGATGGTCTCGACCAGAATACGATTACCAGCCTGTTTATGGACAGTGCTGGCATGTTGTGGATTGGTACTCAAGATGGTTTGCATGCCTACAACGGTCATAACTTCACCATTTTTACCCACTCTCCCAACGATCCTAGCAGTATTTCTGATAGTTATATCTCTGACATTATTCAAGATTCCGAAGGCTATATTTGGGTTTCCACGTTCAGCCAAGGGGTCAATCGACTCGATTTGAGTACAGGGACCTTTGAGCATTTTGGCCAAGAACAAGGTTTGACCGATCCCCGCACCACCAAACTCAGCATAGTGGGTAATACACTCTGGATTGGTACTAAAGCAGGACTATTTTCCCTATCGACTAAAACCAAACGCATTACCCAGGTCAGTTTAGGTAATAGCGTCGAGCCCTATATCACTAGCTTAGCCAATGTTGAAAACACTTACCTGCTGGCAGGTACCCAAGATAGCGGCACCTTTGCCGTCAGTGCAAATACCATCACTCGCTTAAACGTGCCGCAAAATGTCACGGCCTATCAAATTAAAGCGAACTCGGCCTATTCGATCAGCTTAGCGCTCGGTGGACAGCTATGGCACTACAACTTAGCCTCGCAACAGGGCGAAATCCTTTGGCAGACCGACGATAACGTGCCTTATATCAAGGATTTTATCCAAACTGAACAGGGTGATTTTTGGGTCGTCGGGCCTGAAGCGGGTCTTATTCAACTGGAGAGAAACAACAAAGCATTTAATGCGACTTACCACAGGTATGATCCTAAGCGCACCAACAGTATCAGTGAAAACAACATACTGAGTTTGCTGCAAGATCCCTTTGGTAATTTATGGTTAGGCGCCAGTTATTCGGGCTTAGATAAAATAAATACCCGCCGCCAGTATTTTCAGCATATTTTCGAATACACCCCAGATCTGTCGCAACAGAGTAACAATATTCGCACCTTGTTCCGCAGTAAAGATGATGCCCTCTGGATAGGTACTGAAGGCGCTGGGCTTAAGCGCATGTTAACGAACGGGCAATATGAGCACTTTACGGAGAGATTTGCGAACGCCTTAGGGATGCATCAACGCAATTTAAATCTCACCCTGCGAGATATTGATCAAGACAAAGCAGGCGTGCTCTGGTTTGCGACTAACTATGGACTCGGCCGGTTGTCGCCAGAGGGAGAATTCCAATTACTCAAGGTCACTGCAAGTACGGACCAAGGCTCTGAAGCCAATTATATTCGTAATCTAGAAATTGATGATCAAGGCCATCTCTGGGTAGCAACGACTCACGCCCTCTATCGCAAGGCTATAGATAACGATGAGTTTACTTTTATCTCATTGGCGAATATTGACCATTTCTCTCCAGCACAAAACCAACTTTTAATCCTAAGAGCACATAAAGATACGCTATGGATTGGTACACTCGATGGTTTGTTGAAACTGGACATGCAGACGGGTATAGGGAAATCTTACTTCCATCAAGCTGCTAATAAGAAAAGCTTAATCAATAACCGTGTCCGCGATATTTTAGTGACTCAGGCGGGCGAGGTGTGGTTCGCCACCCATGGTGGCATCAGTATATTACCTTCTCAAGATGCCAATGCAGGCTTTACCCATTACACCCGCGATCAGGGATTACCAAGCGATACTATCTACGCCTTATTAGAAGACCAACAACATAATATTTGGTTTAGCAGTAATGCGGGCATAGGCAAACTAAATCCTAAAACCAATCGTGTCATCATATTCAACGAGCAAGAGGGATTACAGGCGCTGGAGTTTAACGGTGGTGTAAAACTGCAAGACAGCGATGGCGATCTCTGGTTTGGTGGCATTAATGGTATCAATCGTTTTAATCCCAAGTTGATTCCGGATCAACGACCCGATGTTAAAGTCGCGCTCACAGGCTATAGCATTGCGGGAAAAGACCATACGATTCTCGACTTAAGTCATCCTCCTAGCATAGTGATGGACTATAGCGATCAGCTGATCAGTTTTGAGGTGACCTCATTGGATTTCAGCTACACAGGTAAAAATCGTTTTAGCTATTATCTTGAAGGATTTGATAACGAATGGCATGAGCTACCCACAGGCAATGAAATCACCTTCACTAACATCAATCCTGGTCATTACCGATTGCATGTTCGCCATGGCCTACAATACAACTCAGCAGGTGCCTATGCACTGCTTGTCGATCTGAATGTACAAGCCCCCTTCTATCGCACTCAGTTCGCCTACGCCCTTTATTTCTTACTCACATTAGGCTTGCTGGTTTGGATTATTCGCTGGCGTAAAAAGAAACGTCACATACAAAGTGAATTTGAAACCAGTATCCGCGCCTCTGAGGAGCGACTAAAGCTGGCACTGTGGGCATCTGGCGATGGCATGTGGGACTGGAACATACCCGAAAATCGAGTCTATCGTACCAATATGGATGCTTCGATTCCCCATTGGAATAGCAGCAATATTGCCCATGAGAGCATGCACACAGAAGACAGAGAGAGATTCAAACTTGAGCTAAACGAGCATCTTCAAGGCCGCTCACCTTTCTTCGAAGCCGAGTACCGTGTCGAACGCTCACCGGGTAATTGGGTATGGATTTTAGATCGTGGCAAAGTGGTTGAAAAAGATAGTTTAGATAATCCGATCCGCATGACAGGGACTAACCGTAACATCACCTCTCGTAAGCTGATTGAGAACGAGTTGGTCTTGTCCTCACAAGTGCTCAACAGCATGAATGAAGCCGTTGTAGTAGCGGGCCTAGACTATCGCATTCGCTCGGTAAACCCTGCATTTTGCACGATAACAGGTTACACAGAACGCCAAATCAGCGACAGACATTTTACTCACTTAGCCTTTGGCCGCCAACAGCGTGAATTGTTCAATACCATTGAACAGCAGCTGCTGCGTCATAAACATTGGGTTGGGGAACTGTGGATCCGCAATAAACAACGGCAGGCAATTCTAGTCTGGCTAGAGATCAACCAAGTTATCGACATTAAAGGTGAAACCAGCCACTTCGTTGCGGTATTTACCGACATTACAGAGCGAAAAAAAGCCGAAGAAGATCTGCGTTTCCTCGCCAGTTTCGACACGTTAACTGGCCTACCCAACCGAACCTTGTTCCAAGACAGGCTTAATCACGCGATAACCCAAGCGCATAGAGCGAACAATATCGTCGCCTTACTGTTTTTAGATCTCGACCGCTTTAAACATATTAACGACTCCATGGGTCACCATGTCGGCGATTTACTGCTCAAAGCCGTTGCCAGAAGACTGCAAAATGCAGTGCGCGATGGCGATACGGTTGCACGCTTAGGCGGTGACGAATTTACCATTATTTTAGAAGGAGTGGCCAAAACCAAAGCCGCTACTTTGATCTCAGAAAAAGTGCTCAGAGCATTCCAAACGCCCTTTTTATTGGACGATAAAACGCTGACCATTTCGACCTCTATCGGTATCAGTCTCTATCCAAACGATGCCGACAACGCCGACTCGCTGATTAAATTTGCCGATACTGCCATGTACCACGCAAAATCATCAGGCAGGAATAACTTCCAGTTTTACACCTCTAAGTTAAATGAAATTGCCACACGCCATGTGCAACTCGAAAGTGGGTTAAAACAGGCGATTCAGCGCAACGAGTTGAGCTTAGTTTATCAGCCTAAGTTCTGTTTAAAAGATGGCTCGCTGACTGGGATAGAAGCGCTTTTACGTTGGCATCACACTGAACTTGGCCCCATCTCCCCCGTCGAGTTTATTCCGCTGGCGGAAGAAACCGGCATAATCACTCAAATTGGTCATTGGGTGATCAATCAAGCCTGCCAGCAATTAGCCGAATGGAATAGCTTAGGATTCAACGGTATCACTGTCGCCGTTAACCTATCGGCTCGCCAACTTAAGGCCGATATTATCTCCACTATAGAAGTTGCCTTGGCAGTATCAGGTCTCCCGGCACAATCCCTTGAGCTTGAACTGACAGAGTCGATGATCATGGGCAATCCGCAGGAGTCAGTCAGTATTCTATCTAAACTAAAGGCCCTAGGCTTGACCATAGCGGTGGATGATTTTGGGACGGGTTATTCGAGCCTAAGTTATCTCAAACGCTTCCCGATAGACACGCTGAAAATCGATCGAGAGTTCGTCAGAGACATCACCAATGATCCTGACGATGCGGCCATCACCAGCGCCATTATTGCCCTCGCTCACAGCTTAGACCTGAACGTTGTCGCCGAAGGCGTAGAGACCCAAGAACAGCTCAACTTCTTGGCGATGCAGGGTTGCGATCAAGTACAAGGTTTCTTACTCAGTAAACCCTTAAGTGCCGAGGACTTTTTAACTTTGCTCAAAAATCAATCTAAGCCACAGCCGATTTGATTTGAGGCGAAGCCTACAAATGTCATCGTCAAAATCAGCCAATAAAAAAGGCTCCTAGGAGCCTTTAATCATCACCACAACATCCTTACTTTGCTAAACGTTCAACACGCTTAACCCAGCCTTCAGGACCTTGAATGTGGCCCTTTTGGATTTCGGTATACAGTTTGTAGATGCGCTGAATATGCTCGCCCACTTCACCATTACCAACTGTGACTATGTGGCCATCTTCAAAAATGTAGGAGCCCACGGCTGAAACCACGGCTGCCGTACCAAAACCACCCGCCTCGATAATTTCACCCGATTCGATATCGGCGATAAATTGATCAAGCATGACAGTCTCTTGGCGCACTTCACATCCGAGCATCTCACCCAATTCCATGATGGATTGCGAGGTGATCGACTTAAGAATGGTATCTGTGAAGGTAGGAATAATCACAGTGCCATCTTTTAAGATGTGGAAATGGTTCATCGCGCCCGCTTCTTCAATCTGTTGATTGGTCGAGTCGAGATATAACACTTGCGATGCACCAAAGGCTGCCGCGGCTTTACCCGCACGCAACGAAGCCGCATAGTTACCCGCCGCTTTTGATGCGCCAGTGCCACCCGATACCGCACGATGGAAAGTCTTGCTGATCAGTAAGCGTATGCCTTTGTTCACGCCAGCGGCGTAATAAGCACCACTTGGGCTTAATACCACACAGAAGGTATAACGCGTGCTAGGGCTCACAGAGAGACGGTCTTCGGTCGCAAAAATAAAGGGGCGAATATACAGACACGCACCTTCCTGCATCGGGAACCACAGACGATCGACATCGATCAACGCATTGATCGCATCCATCTGCACTTGTTCATCGATGTTAGGAATACAGACGATATCGGCGGAGCGATTCATCCGCTCGGCATTCTTATTAATACGGAAAGTATAAATCTCGCCATCTTCATGCATAAAGGCTTTAGCGCCTTCGAAGATCGACTGGCCATAATGCAACGCCATTGCACCCGGTGCCATTTCAAATGGACCATAGGGAACGATGCGTGGATCGCACCATTGCCCATCATGATAATCCATCAAAAACATATGATCGGTTCTGAGGCTACCAAAGCCCACATTCCCCTCGGGCTTGAATTGCTCAGTACGGCGCTCGGACGCAGGTTTTAAATTGTAAGTTATTTCCATCGCATACCACCTTGATTACTGAACAAGCAGACTAGGGAGCGACAGGAATAAAGTCAAGAGGGGCGCGCATATCTATACCCAAACAATCTGAAGATGCAGGATTCAGCGGTTGATGTTAACGGAATGGTAACGCACTTTAGGCAAGGCCCTTTATTGCTCCTGCATAAATGGCATTCACGCCATCCATGGCGATTGCGGTTATTTGCGGACCTAGTGGGCTAAGTTAAAAATAACCAACACAGCATAAAGTGCATTAAAACCCGCCGGGACGGAGCGCCTAGGGAACTCCACTTCCGTGTTGCATCAATTCAAAAGGTGACCGACATTCTGTCATTGATGCGCCTTGAATTGAAGCACCCTAGGCGCTCTGAAACTCGTATCTTCAGGTAGCTTGGGTATAAAGGTCTAAGCAATAAAAAACTCGCTAACATGCTTGGCTCAGCCTTTCACACTGCCTTAGATACAAGATAAAACAATCCGCATTGGGTCACACATAATGCCAATGGCAAGTATTTTTGCCACAATGGGGTCGAACTCCCGATGAGATAAACCTATGTCTGACTATAAGATGATCCCCTGTGAGCACTACGATTACCTCGAACTTGCCTGCCTGCGCGGTTATCAACTCAAGATTGAGTTGATTGATGGCACGCAGTGCCAAGGTCAAGCCATCACCACGCAGACCAGAGCCAACAAAACTGAGTGGCTTGTTATCCAGCAGCAACAAAATAAACAATCCCTTAGGCTCGACCATATCGTCGCTATCACGCCTGTCGATGTGCATGCTGAATTTGGCAGGATGCAGATTGCCACTAAACAAGGTTAGCGAGAACAACACATGGCAAAGATAATGTTAGCGGTTGAAATCGGTCACTGGACCGGTGGGCATAATGGCCAATATCCCCAGCTGATTGAGTTTGATACGGCGCATCTTAATAGACCCTTTCAGGTCAGCGATGGTTGGGGGCATGGTTTAGGTGGCGCGGCTTACTCACTCGCACAATTTGTCGCCACACCTTATTACCTAAAGCTCAAAACCGAGGCTCCTTGGGCGTTTGCCATTATCGAACAGGGCTTAGCGCTACAGAATATTGATGCGATCGCCGCGGCACTCTCAATCCAATATGTGGATCATCCCCCGCTTGTGCCTGCACATTTAATGGAATACTTACTAGTTTAAAGCTGAAGGGTTTCGTTAGAAGAGAGTGAACGTGCTGAATAATGCAGGTTTAGATAGCGAGGTGTATTGCGGAAAAGCTTCACCGAGTCATGACACTCGGTGACAGGATTCTAAACTGGACGAAAAATAGCTCCGCGCTTAAACAGCGACCGCCGCTATTACAGACACTTCAACCAAATATTCCGGCTCAGCAATAGCAGCTTGCACGCAAGCGCGGGCTGGCGCATGGCCTTTAGGCACCCAAGCATCCCATACGGCATTCATCGCATCGTAATCACCCATGTCTTTCAGATAGATAGTCGCTGACAATACATGCTCACGCGAACTCCCCGCCTGCGCCAACAAGGTATCGACTTCTTCAAGCATAGTGACGGTTTGCTCAGTGATATCTTGATACTTATCCTTCGCCACTTGGCCACACAGATACACAGTACCTTGGTGAATGACTATGCTGCTCATGCGGGTGCCAACGTCTAAACGGGTAATGCTCATATTGATCATCTCTTAAATCAGTACATTGAAATAAAGGGTTCAGCTCAAACCGAATAGGCCATTTTAACGATAAACAGGCGTTATGTCTGCGGTACTAACTTAGGCCAAGGCGAATAGAAGCGCGCCATCAAGGCAAATAAACCGAGACCACAGCTCACCAAGGCCAACCACACTAACGGCGTCGCCACGTCTAAATTCACTAATTGGAATCCAATCAGGGCCGAACACGCCGCGATTAACGCAAAGGGCAACTGAGTCACCACGTGGTCATGGGGAGCGCAACCTGAACTGGTCGCACTGAGCACGCTGGTATCTGAAATGGGCGAGCAGTGATCGCCAAAAACTGACCCCGCCATCACAGCGCTCAATACTGGTAACAACAGATGAGGATCTAAATTATGGGCAATCTCAGCGCCAATCGGGATCATAATCGCAAATGTGCCCCAGCTTGACCCCGTCGCAAAAGCCATTATCGCGCAGAGTAAAAACATTCCCGCCACCAGCAAGTGTGGAGAAAGATAAGATTTAGCCCAAGCGGCCAACAATTTCGCCACGCCAAGATCTTGGATCACAGCGCCAATCATCCAAGTACAGAGCAAAATCGCAATGGCGAAAGCGATTATACGCACACCGTGGCTCAAGTCCCCCACTAACGCCGTTAAACGTCGCCCAGACAAGCTCAACATAATCAGTGTGACCAAGGTCGCCAACAAACAAGCGTCGCGCATAGAGGCACCAATATCAGCCTTAGCCAGCCAGAGCGACACATCCCAAGACGAGACCTGCTGAGCCCCCGACCACAAAGTTAATCCCACCGAAGCCAATAACAGCGTCAGCATAGGAATAGCGAGCAGCCAAGGATTTCCCCTAGCCTCGACCGCATTTGAGGATTTGGCCTCTATAGGGGCAACAAAAGAGCGAAACCCCACACCATACCAAGCGACAAGCACGGATAAACCTAAGGTCACTATGGCGTAAAAATTAAATAAAGCCACATCGATAAAGGCTTCCAGCGGTGACACGGGCAAAAAGCTGATCCCCGCAATCAGAGCCATCACATAGGGGCCCCAGCTGGAGAAAGGCAATAGCGCACACAGAGGTGAAGCGTTGGAATCGACCAAATAGGCGAGCTGCTCATGACGAATGCCATAGCGCTGGCTCAATGGCTGACAAACATGGCCGACGGCAAGGCAACTGAAAATTCCATCGATAAACACTAACCAACCGAGGAAAACGACGCCCAGACGCGCCTGACGTTCAGTGCGGATACGGCTATAAAGCCAATCACCAAACTGACCCACGGCGCCACCACGTGCTAATAACTGCGTCATGCTGCCTAGCAGCAACATGGCCAATAGCACATTGAGGTGCCACGCTTGCCAAGCACCTTGGGCATAGAATTGTTTAACGCCGATATCAAGCAAATACCGCCCAGTTTGCAGTGGATCAAATTGGGCGATCAATAGTGCGCCAGAGACGATGCCGACGCCTAACGCCACCAGTGTACGACGTAAAAACAGGGCTAAGGTTAAGGTCAACAGTAGCGGGAGTATGGCGAGCAGACTAGGCGACATGGACCATTCCGATAAAAAATAAAACCAAGAATACTAACGAGTTAATAACAAATGCAAAAAAACTTAATTTAGAACCCAGTAATAGGGTGTTTTTTGACCAAACGACAAGAATCGCTATTCCTTAAGTTCTAGGCACTGCTAGAATCACAGTCCCATCCAGAAACCATAGGACTCTCCAGATGAGCCTTGAATTACTGTCCAAACTGGAAACCAAAATCCAGGCTGCACTCGAAACGATCGAGCTTCTAAAAATGGAGCTTGAAGAAGAGAAGCAAAAAGCGTCTACGCTGAGTGAGCACAATCAACAATTGAATGCGCAAAACCAGCAACTACAAGAAGAACTCACTTCTTGGAACGAAAAAGTGACTGGCCTTGTTGGCTTGTTAAACAGCGAAATCTAAACAGCCTTTGTTTGATGATGCTGCGCTTCGATCAGTTCGTTCAATTCTAAAATAGCCTGCTTCACTTTTGGCAGGCTTTTTCTTGGCAGCAAAAACCGTCCCTTCTCAAATTCCAATCGTCCTAAGTCTTTAACCCAAATAACACCAGTGAGAAAAATACGCGCATGCTTAACGATAAGCTTAGGTGCGTAGACAGGAAAAACTCTCATATGACCACCTACAAGCATTCTTGTTGTTATTGATTACAGTTGTTTGACAGAAGCTTTACCACTTGAGTTTCATCGTTAGCGTGCTTTTTTTCATAATTTATTGCCAAAAACAGTTAATCATCTGATTTAGTTAACTTATCAATTTGCCACGCTGTAACCCAAATAAACAAAACGCCATAATAATGTCGCTTGCCATTTTTTTGACGCTCTGCTAAATTAACAGCGTTACTCAGGGTAAAAATGAGTCCTCTGGCTCAAGTCCGTACTTTCTTTTACAAGAAGTACGGTTTTTTTTGCCTATTTTTTGCCTCGTCTTTATTCAATAAGTTCAATCGACTAACCTCTATAGTCGCCTACTGTGTGCCCTATAACACCAGCCTCTGCTCGTTTCGCCTTACCGTTGTTCTTTGCCGCAATAAAAAAGGAGCCTTAAGGCTCCCTTTAAAACGCTGTACGTGCAGTATTATCAACCGCTCACATGACAGCGGTGTGATAAGGTCATCCGAACTATTTTTTTGCTAAGTAGAAAGCGATATCTAACAGTTCGTCGTAGGATTTAATCGCGCCAGTCTCAACACGATACTTACCGTTAACGACAAGAGCAGGTACGCCTGTCAGCTTAGCGTTTTCAGTATCACGCTTCATTTTCGCCATTTGCGCCTTCACCATGAAAGATTCTGCCGCCGCATCGAAGGTTTTACCATCGACACCGTTAGCCACGAAAAGGGCACGAATATCGGCAAGGCTAGTGAAGTGTTCTTTTTTCTCATGAATGGCAGAAAATAACGCCGCATCCATTTTTTCATCGACATTTAACTGATGTGCAACAGCAAATGCGCGTGACATTTCAACGCCCATTTCTTTACCAATAAAATCAACGTGTGCTTGGTTAAACGCTACGCCTTCAGGCTTTTCGGCGAGAATTTTTGGCACTACTGTTTTAGAGAAATTAAAGCAGTGTGGGCAATAGAAAGAGAAAAACTCAGTGATCTCTGGCTTAGCGGTTGCTGGGCCATCGTTAATCACTGTGTAATGCACACCTTCTTGGTATTCCACAGCCGATACAGCCAGTGGCGCCAGTAATAAAGCCGCGGCCATAAGTAATACTTTTTTCATGCAAATTCCTTAAATCATTTTTGATAAATTGGCTGGAGACTAACATATTCCATTTTTTGAGTGTAACTCAAGCTTAAGAGTTCAATCTAATGTCACAAGATACGTCTGTGACATCATATTTTGCTCAATACTAATAAGGCACTAGGCTCAGTGGTGGCTCGCCAAGGGCAAAAAGTTGCTCCTTAAATGCCAAGATCTGCTGTTCCCAATACTTTTCATCCCCAAACCACGGGAAGTTCATCGGGAAAGCAGGATCGTCCCAGCGACGACCAATCCACGCGTTGTAGTGCACCATACGCAGCGCCCGCAGCGGTTCAATCAAAGCTAACTGCCTTGTATCAAACTCACAAAACTCTTCATAGGCTTCGAGTAATATCTCGAGCTGCATCAACTGCTGCGCTCTATCACCCGTTAACATCATCCATAAATCTTGAATCGCCGGCCCCATGCGAGCATCGTCTAAATCGACGAATCCGGGACCGTCTGGCGTCCACAAAATATTGCCTGGGTGTAAATCGCCATGCAAACGAATGGCCGCAAAATCTTGGCGATCCCAAATCGCATTCGCCTTAGCCAACACTTGCTCAACGACAGTAAAAAACGGCAAGCGTAGGCTGTTAGGCACTAGATTAGATTGCTTTAACCATGCGAGCGGCTCGGCGCCTAGAATCTGCGGATTCAGCGGTTCACGTTCAGCAAATACAGTTTGCGCCGCGTACTGATGTATACGACCTATGAATCGGCCAACTAATTCCAGCTGTTCTAAATTATCGACTTCAAAGGCGCGACCACCCAAAGAAGGAAACAGGGTAAATCGATAGCCTTGGTACTTGTGTAACGTATGACCTTCGATGATCACAGGCACGGCAATCGGGATATCTTCTGCCGCGAGTGCGAGCGCATAATCATGTTCCTCTTGGATCTGCGCGTCGCTCCAACGGTCGGGACGATAGAATTTCACCACATAACGCAGCCCTTCATCGCTGCGGAACTGATACACGCGGTTCTCGTAGCTGTTTAGCGCGAGCAAGCCTGTTTCCGGGTACACGCCCAGACTTTCGATCGCATCTAAGATCAAATCCGGCGTTAGGGCTTGAAAATGGAACTCAGCGCCGCTAGAACTCGTGGTCGGTGGCGTCATATTCTGACTCATATTCAGTTCACTCTTAGGTGAGGTTGTAGCAAAGTGGCTAAGTATTCCAGCACCTCAAAATCGGCTTCTCGTTCGGTCGAGAGCCAGCAAATGTTGCCGTAAAACTCATAATTGAGCCATAACTGGCTGCCTTCAAATTCTAATAACCATTGATGCCTGTCGGCGCCCCACTGACGCTCGCGCACAGTGCAATCGAGCGCCGCGGCTAAAGGTTCGGCAAAGTCGGCGAAACGATCAAAATCGATATCCGCACTGACCGCTAAACTTAAGGCACTTCTATCTAAGCTTATGGTATCTAAGCTAATGGCTTTTAGGTGCGTGCTTGGTAATTTCATGCTTGTTATCCAATCAACTACTACATGACATGATCAAACCTTGGCCCCAGTCCGGTGGACGCTTGGCCAAGTCTTCATGTTCTGCGTGTTCAGCAAAGGGCTGAGTTAAGATTTTTTGCAGCAAATGCAGCGGCGCAAGATTACCCTCTTCTACCGCGATTATCGCCTCTTGGGCTAAATAGTTACGCAAAATATATTTGGGATTCACACTATTGCGCTCAGTTTGCCACGCAGGGATATCAGCCACCGCGCCCAATCGCTGTTGATAGGCTTGATACCAAGCATCAAACTGGCTGACATCGATAAAGTCATCCCGCAGCGCACTGTGTTTGCTGGTCGGATCTAACTTACCTAATTGACGCCAAGTCTGAGTGTAATCAAGCTGATTTTTCTCCATCAGCACAGTAAATCGACCTATGAGGTCGAGATCCTGCTTGTCCTGCTCTACCGACGAAGCATCAACTGCTGATAGACCTAGTTTTGCCCGCATCAAGCGCAAATAAGGCTGCACTAGCGCCTCTTGGTATTGATTAAGAATGGCAATTAAGTCATCGGATGGGATCACAGGTGTGAGCGCCTGCGCTAAGCGTTGCAAGTTCCACAAACCGACACCCGGCTGTTGACCAAAGGCATAACGACCTTCGGGATCCGAATGATTACAGATAAAGTCTTCTTGGAACGTATCGAGGAACGCAAAGGGGCCGAAGTCAAAACTGTCACCCAGAATCGACATATTGTCTGTGTTCATCACGCCATGGGCAAAACCGACCGCCTGCCAGTGGGAAATCATCTTGGCGGTATCTTGCACTACCTGTAAAAACCACGCTTTATAGCCTGCGGCATCACAACTCAAATGGGGATAATGCTGAGTAATAGTGAAGTTGAGTAATTGGATCAGTTTATCGGCGCGGCCGCGCTCACTGTGGCAGAAAAACTCGAAATGACCGAAACGAATATGGCTACGGGCTAAACGCACGGTAATGGCGGCGGTTTCTTGGCTCTCACGCCATACGGGTAGGTCAGAGCCAATCACGGCCAAAGCGCGAGTCGTCGGCACATGTAAATGATGCAACGCCTCAGAGACTAAAAACTCACGCACGGCAGAGCGCATCACAGCGCGGCCATCACCATGGCGCGAGTATGGCGTAGGACCGCCACCCTTTAGCGCCACATCCCATGCACCATTAGGCCCCATCGCTTCGCCGAGAATGATCGACCGTCCATCCCCTAAACGCGGTGTATAGCCACCAAATTGGTGGCCGCTATACACTTGGGCATAGTAAGTCGCGCCATCGACGGCGGCATTGCCAGAGAGTCCCAGCAATAACTCATCGGTAGGCTGAGTTAAGCCGATTAATTGCGCAGCATCGTCGCTCCAGGCAAGCCAATGGGGATGACTGATACCCTGGGGATAGACTTGGGAATAAAACTCAGGCAGCTGAGTAAAAAAATCCTGTTTGAACTTCATCTTGTCCACCTATTGGCTCATGGTCTTGCAAACCAGCACCGACTTATCGTCGAACTCGCATAGGTGCCCACATTGATAAGATCCAAGGCCAAAGCCACTCACGCCAGAGCTGCTTAGACGCTGCATGCCGTGGGCCTTGCTCTGGCATTGCGCTAGAGTGTCGTAGTAGCCATTAATATCCTCAGCCTGCAAAGGCGTCACCGGAATGGCACTCACATCGGGATAATAAAATAGAGTCCATTCTGGGGTTTTAGTACAGCCACTGAGTAGCAATAATCCAAGCCCGAATAAGACATTCGGTAAGGCATAGCTTAGTTTCATTTTTCCCCTATCAAGCCCATAAAAAAAGCGAACCTTAGTTCGCCTTTTGCGCATTCAGTTAGCAGGGATTCTACACTGCTTAGACGAGGGAAATAACCGCTTTTCGTTTAAGGATTTACCCGCTAAGCGCTCCCATCCAAAGTGTTAAGCCGTGGCGGCTTTAGCCTGTGCTTTCTCAATCCGATTTATCCGGCCCTCAAAGCCAGTGACAGTGCCATCGCTCAGCCCAAGCGCTAATGCTTTACGACAAATGACAATAGCGGCATCGAAGGCTTGGGTATCATTCAGCAAGGTGGCTAAATGCAAGAAACCGGAAGATTTGAGCTCAGTATCTTTGCCTTGCTCGGCGCTAGCCGCTTGGAACAGTGCGACATACTCTTCAGCTAACTGAGCGCCATAGTTAAGATAATCCGCCGATTTACGCTGCTTGTAGCACTCTGCGACCATATTTTGCAGCGCGGTATAGCGAGCACTGGCTGATGTCGCCCCTTGATACTCTTCAAAAGCTCGAACTAAGGTTACATTCGCCCAAGCCCCTGGTGCACCGACCTCTGAACGCGTGCTCGATGCTGGCTCTGCTTCCGTCTTAACATCACCTTCGGTGTCAGCTTGTTCATCTGTTGGCGTGGTGCCTAAGATGATCACCGCCTCTTCATTATGGGCCGCAGGAATATCGACTTCGATGATATCTGTGTCTAGCGCCACCGAAATGTTCGCAGGGTCGTCAGTCTCACGGGGCATTAATTCCGCTTCCACTTCGATGACGGGCTCAACTTCCACCACGCGAGTGTCCTCAGCCTGCTCAACTGGCTCAGGCTCTACTCGCTCGGGCTCAGCAGCGGAGGAAATTGGTACTTCTTCGGTAGGAACAACAGGTTTTACCGTGGTCGATTTAGGCTTCATCGCCTCTTGTTCTTCTTTCGCTAATCGCTGCGCGCGAAGGAATAAAAACACCCCGACAGCAATCAGTATAAATACGACTAAGATCTTCATTCTTGTTCACCTTTGATGGCCGCTTCTCATCAGAAGCCGTGTCAATTGGTTTGCCAACGTCCATTAGGACAGTGTCCATGGCAACCGAGTCTAGCTAAAAATTGAGCAGAGATTAACCGCTATTAAAGTCCATTGTGTCGGTGCAAATCAAGTATTTATGCCTTTTTATACGATCTTGCGCTCAAATAGTTATAGTCAATTGCGCTAGACTGACGCAACCGTATCGCCTTATCACCCCAATCGCCCAGTTTACGACAAATATAAGGAAAACCTGATGCAAAGTATTCTTATCGTGGCTCACGCCAGCCCTTACGGGACAGAAAAGCTATTTAACAGCTTACGCATCGCATTAGCACTGAAGGATCAGGACGAACAAGTGGTCGATCTCAAACTCTTCCTCATGTCAGATGCCGTGTTTGGCGCGCTCAAAAATCAAACCACACCCGACTTAAGCTACAACCTACAACAGATGTTTGAAATTCTCTCGGCGCAGCAAGTGCCAATCCTGCTTTGTAAGACCTGTGCTCAAGCGCGAGGCGTTACCGCGGAAATGATCATCGAAGGCGCGCACATAGGTACGCTGCAAGATTTAACCCGCTGGACATTAGCTGCCGACAAAGTGATGCATATCTAAGGTTGACTTGTAAGTGCGACATTGAGGATGAAGGATTATTTAAAGCCCTATTTTGTGCGCACCTTCATAAATTGGCGCTTTCGTTTTGTCAGCGCCAATTTCACTGCCTATGATGGGATATCCGAGTAACAAGCTAAGGTATTCCAATGGGCACAGCCACACTACTTACGGGCAAACTCCTGTACGAACACCAGACCATTGCCGCAATGGTGGCGATTTATTGCAAAGCGAAACACCAAGGCCAAGACGCGACGGGCCGGTGTGCAGATTGCATTGAATTATTGGATTATGCCGCAACGCGCCTAGATCGCTGCCCCTACGGACAAAGCAAACCCACCTGCAATAAATGCCCAGTACATTGCTACAAACCAGCGCAAAAACAAATCGTCAAAGAGATCATGATCTTCTCCGGTCCTAGGATGCTGTTACCGCATCCCATTCGTGCAATCAAACACTTACTCGCGGAACGCATTCCCGTTCCCAGCGTTGTGCCCGAGGCGGCTTCAAATCGTCATCAGCGCATAGCAAGCCAGCAGAAAAACTAACGGCGATACTTTTACCGAGCCGATTTCCCTGATATAACAGGGCTCGAGGTATCGCATATGAACGATTTTAATACTTTTTTCGCTCAAGCTTACTGGTGGTTGTCGTTATTCGGAGGCGCACATTGCCTCGCGTTAGCTATTTATATTCGCTACTTTTATCACCCAGACGGTAACCAAAAACTCCTCGCCGCGTTCTTAAGTCTCATCGCCCTGTACTTCCTAACGGGTTTATTGAACCGCGATAACAGTCCAATTCCGATCCATATTCTATTCAACCTGATTAACCCTATCTATTTTTTGCTTATGCCTTTGCTCTATCTCTATTGCAAACGCAGTTTAGTTCCGACCCATAAACCGCTAGGATTTTCAAAACATTACTGGCCGTCGGCATTCACCTTAGTTTTCGCCATTTTAGATATCGCCCTAAGATTAAGCGCGCATCCCAACGGGGAGTGGCAACCTGTAACCCAGATGCTGAAGGAAATTAGCATTAGCCAATGGGGCGCCATACTGCCCGCACTGCTATCAATACAAACCTGTTGTTACTTTATCGCGCTGTGGGTGCTGTTTCGTCGGCATAAACGCAATCAAAGTGATGCAACATTAACCCAAGAGGCACTCGGTACCATTCGGTTTCGGTGGCTGATAGGTTTGACTTTAGCCATGTTGTTGAACTGGTTGATCCGCGTGTTTGTGGTGATTTTGCCCTTCTATCTTGGTGATAACTTATCGTTGCTATCCCATGCGTTGCCAAGACTCACCTTACTACTGAGCATGTATATGTTGGCCGTATACGGCCTGAAACAAATCACCCGCTCTGCCTACCTAAAAGGTCGCCTGGCTAAACCCCAATCACAGCCACGACCGATCGTGATTGAAAACGTGCTCACCCCTGAGGAGTATGAATTCTTGCATCAAATTCAGCAGGACGACACAGAAAAACCCCAAGCTTCTTCACCACCTAAGAACTAATTGGCGAAACCACACTCCAATAATCACCATCAATATCACTCCAACCATTGAGTCGAACACTGAACCTAAGCTGACACAGGAGTCACTTTGGGCTGTCATTTGTGTCGATAAAGGCTAGTCTGGAGCAACTGAAGACTTGAAGAGGCGTTACCATGAAATCATTTTTAACTGCCATTGCGGCATCGACATGCCTTATCGTGAGCCTATTTGCGGCGCCCACTGCACATGCGGATGAAAGCTATGATCAGGCGGTAGTCAATTTCCAAAAAGCGAAAGAAACCAGTAAGTTTTTCGACACAGCCTATGGCTATGCGTTATTCCCAACTGTGGGTAAAGGCGGCATAGGCATTGGCGCAGCCTATGGCAAGGGCCGAGTCTATCAAGGCGGTGTTTATATGGGTGATTCGAGCCTGACTCAATTATCCATCGGTTTTCAATTAGGTGGCCAAGCCTACAGCGAGATCATCTTCTTTAAAGATGCTAAATCCTATGAAGCCTTCACGAGCGGCAGTTTCGAGTTTGATGCCCAAGCCTCGGCGGTTGCCATCAACATGGGCGCAAGTGCTCAAGCGGGAACCACAGGCAACTCAGCAGGCGCGGGCCAATCGGGTGGCAATCGCTCGGCAAGTGGCTCGTACATTAACGGCATGGCGGTATTTACCGCAGCGAAAGGCGGTTTGATGTTTGAAGCAGCCCTTGCGGGTCAAGCCTTTAGCTTCGAGCCTAGAGCTAACTAATACGAACCATTAAACGGTTAACTCAAACGGCGAGCCTTAGTGCTCGCCGTTTTTTGTTAGATATGCTCTAACCTATGGTTCAAAAGTGCGCACGACACTACTGTCGCTGAAACCATACCATGACATAGCAGAGTGCCTAAGAACAACTACTTAGCTAAATCATATACCCATACATTGACATAAAATCTACCCATAGTCTGACAAATAAGAAATCCCAAAATAACTCTAGTGATAAGTGTAATTTTACTACGAATATCCATATAAACCTTTGCAAACTTACAATGGGGCATAAGGGATTTAGAAATGGCAGCGTACCTATGTGAGCGCTGCCATTTTGGTAAGAGACTTTATTACTCTCCCACAGCCAGCGGGCTTGTTTCATAGTGATGACATCGTCCATAGCTTGCTGAGAGTCGTAAGGATCAGCAAATTGTGCCGTCAAAATGCAATCAACATCGTACCATTGGCGGGCTAGCCGCGCAGGGTCGGATCATGTTCTTGGGTTGAGAACTGATACAGAGCGGTGAGCTTTTCCCAAAGAATGTACTCCTAGTGGTAGACCATAACCGTCGCTTTAGGTAAGCCCAGGGACTCAAGACCAGGGATGTTAGCGATATAAGTCTCAACTTGGATTCCTTTGGTTGGTTTGCCACGGTTGCGACCACCGAACTCCAACAGAATATGGTCGAGTTGATAATCATTACCGCTCAGGGTGGTTCGAGGGAAATGAATGTCAATTTTCTCACCTGAAGCTCTATCATCTTTGTCCAACTCAAATTCAGCATACAGGCCTTCGATTTTGTACACAGCAAGACGTTGGTTTAACCTGTCGAGTAGATCAGCTGTCCAGCCTCGCAGCTTTTCACCTTGTTGTTTACGAAACTTGCTAGCTTGGCTTTTATTAGCGATACTCGCTTGCTAGGCTGCTGCTTGCTCTTCAGTAAGCCCTGAGAGATCCGCTCAATGGATCGAAAGGTCTATATCTTCAGAGAAACGATTAATCGCATTCCAACACTTGCTGAGCGCGGTACCGCCCTTAAACGCAACGGAACAATCACCCAACAGCTTTTCATCAAAGAGCAAGCAAAGGATCTCTGTGACCCAAACATCTTTTTCTAAATAACAAGCTGGAAGTCCATGTGGATGTTGCAGGGAAGCAGCGTTAAACAGGGCGGTGAGTTCGGCGTGTTGCTTTTGGGCTTATTTATCAAAAATATTCATGGGCTTTTTGTAGCTCGGATGCACTTTCAAGGGCGGCCCGCCAGTTAGTCATTTCGGGGATAGACGCAACTTTTTGCAGTACATTGCAGGCTTCAACTGGCGTCAGTTTGAGTCGTTTAATGGCAGTCAAGATTTCGTGTACTGGTGCGTGTTTTGCCGATTCTGAGATAGCCAGTAAGCCACGAAACAATTCTCCTTCGGGCCTTTCAGGCCAGCGGAGTTTCGCTTCACTCGTGTGTTTGACTGTCGCGACTTGATTTCCAATTCTGAACTCGCGACTAGGGCCGGTCGTCCATAGGATCGTTTTCATTGGTGCTTGGGTTTGCAGGCCAAGTCGATAGGCTGACTGTAAGCTCTGAGGCGCGATTTTATAATGGTGGGTCTTGGCCCAAGCTCTTGCCACGGCTTCAGCTTCCGCTGCAAAAGTGATATTGGGTAGTCCAGCAATGCGGACAGGCCGGCTATATATTCCTTTAGCAACGCGTTCAACGGTGCCTTCCTTAGCAAGTCGGCTAAATGCTTTTTGCACAGACGTCACCGAGCCTAAAGAATAAAAATTCTCTATGGTGAACGGTGTGCCTTTTTTAAGCCGTGAAACACGTTTAGCAACAAGCTGTGCGACTGACATATAACCTTACCAAGCTGGCGCCTATGGTGTGATGTGAGATAATTCTACATCATACTGCAAAAGGCTTTCGATGAAAAATTCGCCAGGATGATATTAGGTGACTATCGTCGCGTCAAAGCACCTTTTAGTGCAGTGCTTGTTCTGGCTTGTAATGCTAATAAACGAGTAAATGGAAGGAATAGGTATTCCGTGCCTACGACAAGGCTGCGCCCTTGAATACGGTGACTGTACAGACTTTGGCAAATCGACTAACTCTGCTCGGTTGTAGGAAAGGAATAAAGTTTCATACTAAACTGTCAATTAACCCTGCTCCAACCGTTTAAGATTAAACGTTACCAAAAATAAAGATTCATACTAATTGCGACTACTAAGTCTGAAATGAGCTACAACCGAGTATTAAAGTATCATCCTCGTTGTAGCTCACTTCGGGACATGGCTAATCCAAAGGACTTGCTACCGAGGACTTTCGTAAGGTCCAGCTACCATCTTTATTATCAATCCAGTCAATGACATCGCCATCTTGCCATTTTAGGTCAACAAGATATGCATCAGGTATTCTGAAAAAGCCTCTCCATCTTCGGTTCTTTCAATTTCGACTTTCATTATTTCCCTCTTGGGTAAAGTGCTAGTACCTTTAGATACTTTGTCGTATTAGTAAAATTTGATCAACTGACACGTTGTAAGTGGAGTCGCTGATAGGCCTTATAAATCGAAAATGGACAAAACCTTGCCAGTGCCTTTTCTAAATTAGAAAACCATCAATAACTACAGGTATGGCAAATTTACTTGTGAAGTGCTAGTGCGGTGAGTAGCATCGCGCTAGCAAAAGTATTGGGTTAGGTTAGGTGCGCACTAAGTGCCGTTACGTTAAATCACCAATAATCTCATTCATTAAATTGTCAATTTGTTCCACTACTTGTTCGCTGGCGTCTTCCATGGCGTTAATTGCAGTCACCATGCCTGCCATGTTGTCAGATTTGGCTTGACTCATTGCTTCACGTCCACCGTCATGCACGCCTTTGTGTGGTTCTTCAAGCAATGCATAGCTTCTTAAGTGGCTGTAAGCCTTGCCATCGCCGCGGTAGTACCACTGCCCCAAGCGACACTCAGAGTGGCTATTAACGGTTTCACCGAACAAGCCTTTTTGTAGGAGACGATAGATATTGTTCTTCCAAATGGCGTGGTCGAGTTTGACCGTATCCAAGAAAGCGCGTGTGGAAGCAACATGGATTACCTGTTGCATGTGTTCCGATTTCACGACCACTTCGTTGACAATAGAACCAATCTGCGCAGAAGAGGCAGACACTTCCTCAGCACAAGTTTGGTTTTTATCAATCGAGGTTTTAATCGCGTTCACTTGCGTTAGTACTTGGTTTACCAAAGAATCAATCTGCTCACTGGCTTCGCTGGCTTTGCCTGCAAGGTTTCTTACCTCATCTGCCACCACGGCAAATCCGCGGCCTGCTTCACCAGCTCGTGCTGCTTCAATCGCTGCATTTAATGCCAACAAATTCGTTTGATCAGAAATCTCTTGAATAGTCGATACAAGAAGGGAAATAGAAATGGCAGTTTTATCTAATATTTTAACAGATTCAATGCTTTGTGAGGCTTCCGTACTGATCTTCACGGCTCGGTTATCAAGACGAGCAAGAGCTTGATGAGTCTGCTTAAACATTTCATCTAGTTGTTGCAGCTCTTGGTTTTCATGCGCCATAGATTGCGCATTCTCCACCATCTCTGTTCGAATGGTTTGGAGCATATCTCCACCTTTCAAACTGTTCGACAACAACTCATCACTATAGTGGTGTTCCTGTTGAGCGGAGCGAACAAGCTGCTGAACCTCTTGGAGCTGATTTTCCAGAGCGGCAACGTCAGTTTGGTACTTCTGTTTGAGGTCTGCTAATTCTTGCTTTAGCAGCTCATTTTCTGATTTGATTCGTTTTAATCCAAACATTTAATACGACCTCGTTAATTTATGCAGCACTACAGCTTTGTTGTATGAACATATCGATTTCTAATCCGAAACCTAATCATTCTCCACTAAATGATGTACAACACCTAACAATCTGTAGCTACAGATTGTTAGGTGTCGATTATTCCTATTATGTAAAATCTGTGGGTTTCCTATCAGAAACAGCCCTTAAAGCACGTCAAACGCTTTTAGCTAAGATTTTAGACGCTTAATCAAGCGATACAATTCCATACTGTCTTAAAAGTTTATAACGATTTCAGAGCGATTTATAATGCAAAAATCAGCGTGTTCATTTGGGGCAAGAATAGCACAATGCCCCCCATTTTTCGTACTTTGTGAGTTTTGGGTGTCAGATTAGTTATATTTGGTCAAAATTCACTCAATCGATAGCGTGGTTTTTTTGGCGAAACCAATAATGGGGCAAAAATGTGCTAACTCTTAATCCGCACATTCACCAAAAGAGCCAAAAAATATCAAACTATTATATAAATGATCAAACATTATTAAGAATTATCAAACTATTATATAAACGCACAGCTGAAAGAAGAAACACCGGACGAATCGATTCGTGCTGAGGTGTTCAGCTACATCCCCAGGCAAAAGCTGGCTGAAATCATCACGCTTGTCCGTGAAATTGCCCGGCCCTCAGACGATAATTTTCATGAAGAAATGGTGGAGCAGTACGGGCGCGTTCGTCGTTTCCTGCCCCATCTGCTGAATACCGTTAAATTTTCATCCGCACCTGCCGGGGTTACCACTCTGAATGCCTGTGACTACCTCAGCCGGGAGTTCAGCTCACGGCGGCAGTTTTTTGACGACGCACCAACGGAAATTATCAGTCGGTCATGGAAACGGCTGGTGATTAACAAGGAAAAACATATCACCCGCAGGGGATACACGCTCTGCTTTCTCAGTAAACTGCAGGATAGTCTGAGGCGGAGGGATGTCTACGTTACCGGCAGTAACCAGTGGGGAGATCCCCGAGCAAGATTACTACAGGGTGCTGACTGGCAGGCAAACCGGATTAAGGTTTATCGTTCTCTGGGACACCCGACAGACCCGCAGGAAGCAATAAAATCTCTGGGTCATCAGCTTGATAGTCGTTACAGACAGGTTGCTGCACGTCTTGGCGAAAATGAGGCTGTCGAACTCGATGTTTCTGGCCCGAAGCCCCGGTTGACAATTTCTCCCCTCGCCAGTCTTGATGAGCCGGACAGTCTGAAACGACTGAGCAAAATGATCAGTGATCTGCTCCCTCCGGTGGATTTAACGGAGTTGCTGCTCGAAATTAACGCCCATACCGGATTTGCTGATGAGTTTTTCCATGCTAGTGAAGCCAGTGCCAGAGTTGATGATCTGCCCGTCAGCATCAGCGCCGTGCTGATGGCTGAAGCCTGCAATATCGGTCTGGAACCACTGATCAGATCAAATGTTCCTGCACTGACCCGACACCGGCTGAACTGGACAAAAGCGAACTATCTGCGGGCTGAAACTATCACCAGCGCTAATGCCAGACTGGTTGATTTTCAGGCAACGCTGCCACTGGCACAGATATGGGGTGGCGGAGAAGTGGCATCTGCAGATGGAATGCGCTTTGTTACGCCAGTCAGAACAATCAATGCCGGACCGAACCGCAAATACTTTGGTAATAACAGAGGGATCACCTGGTACAACTTTGTGTCCGATCAGTATTCCGGCTTTCATGGCATCGTTATACCGGGGACGCTGAGGGACTCTATCTTTGTGCTGGAAGGCCTTCTGGAACAGGAGACCGGGCTGAATCCAACCGAAATTATGACCGATACAGCAGGTACCAGCGAACTTGTCTTTGGCCTTTTCTGGCTGCTGGGATACCAGTTTTCTCCACGCCTGGCTGATGCCGGTGCTTCGGTTTTCTGGCGAATGGACCATGATGCCAACTATGGCGTGCTGAATGATATTGCCAGAGGGCAATCAGATCCCCGAAAAATAGTCCTTCAGTGGGACGAAATGATCCGGACCGCTGGCTCCCTGAAACTGGGCAAAGTACAGGCTTCAGTGCTGGTCCGTTCATTGCTGAAAAGTGAACGTCCTTCCGGACTGACTCAGGCAATCATTGAAGTGGGGCGCATCAACAAAACGCTGTATCTGCTTAATTATATTGATGATGAAGATTACCGCCGGCGCATTCTGACCCAGCTTAATCGGGGAGAAAGCCGCCATGCCGTTGCCAGAGCCATCTGTCACGGTCAAAAAGGTGAGATAAGAAAACGATATACCGACGGTCAGGAAGATCAACTGGGCGCACTGGGGCTGGTCACTAACGCCGTCGTGTTATGGAACACTATGTATATGCAGGCAGCCCTGGATCATCTCCGGGCGCAAGGTGAAACACTGAATGATGAAGATATCGCACGCCTCTCCCCGCTTTGCCACGGACATATCAATATGCTCGGCCATTATTCCTTCACGCTGGCTGAACTGGTGACCAAAGGACATCTGAGACCATTAAAAGAGGCGTCAGAGGTAGAAAACGTTGCTTAACGTGAGTTTTCGTTCCACTGAGCGTCAGACCCCGTAAACTGCCCACACGCAGCTAAGGCAAATCATCATCAACGTGGCGGTGCTATGGCAGGTACACAATGCCCGTTTAGCCACAGTCAAACCGGTGGTGATGCTAGTCCCAACTATGGCCCAAACAGCAGCCCATCGGCCTTAGTGGAACCGGTTAACTTTACTGAGCCACCACTTCGATTAGAAGGTGAGGCTGCGCGTTATAGTCGTTATAACCAAGACGATTATACTCAGGCGGGTAATTTGTATCGCAT
Organism: Shewanella sp. SR1; assembly: GCF_020447145.1. Lineage (NCBI taxonomy): Bacteria > Pseudomonadati > Pseudomonadota > Gammaproteobacteria > Alteromonadales > Shewanellaceae > Shewanella > Shewanella sp. SR1. The sequence goes on from NZ_JAJAEF010000023.1 coordinate 53,571, forward strand.
CTTTAGTGAAGATGAGAAAGCACGTTTAGTAGCGACTATTTCAGGTTCACTGTGTCAGGCGAGTTTAGATGTGCAGCAACGCATGGTAGGGCATTTCACCCAAGCCGATGCTGATTACGGCCAACGTATAAAGCAAGCGTTAGGTTTATAGAGTATTAGTCATACTTATATAATGGCTTAAATGAAAAAACCGAGGTGATAATCACTCTCGGTTTTTTACCTTTAAATAGCGTTCATTCAATGATTAATAGGCAAGTAACGTCTAAATCAATGTCAAATTAGGTAATGCCAACGCCATCATTAAGCTGCAGCGAGCACAGTATTAGGGCTATTGAGTTGCTTTAATAATCCAAAAGCTTGTTTCATTTTATCTTCTGTTACGATAAATCCGAGTAATATTTCATCTGCATCTAATGCTTTAATACAGGTGCCTTGGGCATCAATATCGACTCGCCAGCGGTGAACGTTACTAACCGTAATACCGCCTAATTGCATCGGTAATAAGGGGGTTTTAACTTTAACGAGCATCGCAGGGAAATTCACCGCAGTGGCTTGATTTAACAAGGTGCTTGCCAGTGCGTTGGCACTCAGTAATGCTGGTTGCAAATAGGCCATGCTTTGACCATTGATGTGAGCACAGTCTCCTAGTGCATAAATATCGCTATCACTTGTTTGTAAGTACTCATTAACTATGATGCCTTTATTGACCTCAAGACCCGCATTTTGCGCAAGTTGGCTGTTAGGTATTAGGCCAGCTGCGCAGATCACCGCATCACAAGTAAAGTGCAGGTCGTTATCGAGACTTACAGCAATACTGCTATCTTGGTGTTGCAGTTGACTTACCCGAGTTTGTAATTGCACGGTTACCCCTTGCTTGGCTAACACCGCAGCAAGTTTTTGGCTTAGCATTTCAGGCAATAAGTTTGCCATTAGGCTTGCCTGCGGGTCGACTAAAAAGACCTGTTTACCCGCAGTCGCTAGATCCATTGCTAACTCAACTCCGACTAACCCCGCGCCGATAACGAGTACTTTTGCTGCACTACGTATATTGGCTTGGCAGGCTTGATACTCGCTTAAGCTGTTAAATGTATGAATAGCATTAATGGCATCGCCACTCATTTTAGGAATAAAAGGCCGTGCGCCTGTAGCGAGCACTAACTTCTCATAGGCGACTTCGCGGCCCTGAGTGCAAAAGACCACTTTGCGATCTTTGTCTATGTGAGTGACCTCACTGTGATTGAGCAAATCAATTTGTTGTTCTTTAGCAAACTCTGCGGCTGTTAATTTAATCAGATCTGCCGCCATTTGCTGGCGACTAAATACATGGCTTAAATCTGGTTTATGGTATTCATCACCTGAGTCAGCGGTAATTAAGGTAATAGCCTGCTCAGTGTTTAATCGGCGTAGCGTTTTCACTAATTGATACGCCGCAAAACCACTACCAATAATGACGATAGGTCTAGGCATGGTTCACCTCACTTTTCTTTACCGCAAAGACGCTTTTACCAAGGCCACATTCAGGGCAGAGGAAGTCATCAGCCACTTGTGCCCAAGGTGTACCAGCCGCGACATCTTGATTGGGCTCACCGTCTTTAGGATCGTAAACCCATTGGCAAACAGTACAAATCATAGATTGTGCATCATCCACTACAAGGCTTGCATTTTTTGCTGGCGCTGGCGTAATGGCAGGTGCTGCGTTTTGATTAACGGCTTGACTAGGTTTAGACATAACCTGATTGATAATCGAACGACTATTTGCGCTGTCGAGTGGGCGCAATGCCCATTCTTTGGCAATACGTTGTCCGTGTTGACGGCATTCTTGCATCGCGTCACGATCAGGGCGCCATTTAACTTTTAAGCCGACAGAGGTTTCAAATCCAGCATCCATTAAACGGGTATGAATTCTATCGACAGCGCCACCATTCCAGCCATAACTACCGAAAGCTGCGGCTTTTTTATTACGAAAGCGTAAGCCAGTGATTTCTTCTAACATAGCGGCAATTTTAGGCATCATCACGTTATTCATAGTGGATGAGCCCACCAAAATACCTTTAGATCTAAATGCTTGTGCTAGGATTTCATTTTTGTCATGGCGGGCAACGTTATATACTTTTACTGCAACATTTGGGTCAACATCATGAATACCTTGGGCAATGCCATCTGCCATCATGCGGGTGTTGTTTGACATAGAATCGTAGAAAATAGTGATGCGGTCTTCTTGATAAGCATCAGCCCAAGCCAAATACTGATGAATAATTTGCGCAGGATTGTCGCGCCACACAATACCGTGGGCTGTCGCAATCATATCTACTGGTAAATTAAAGCTTAATACTTCGTGAATTTTAGCGGTTACTAGGCTGCTAAATGGCGTTAAAATATTGGCATAGTAACGTAGACATTGTTCCATCAATTCATTTTGGTCGACTTCATCGTTGAAAAGACGCTCATCACAATAATGTTGACCAAAGGCATCATTACTAAACAAAACCGCATCCTCAGTCAGATACGTCATCATGCTATCAGGCCAATGCAGCATTGGCGCTTCAATAAAAATCAGTTGCTTACCATTACCAACATCGAGACTGTCGCCAGTTTTAACAGTAATGAAATTCCATTCTGGATGGTGATGGTGACCTACGATAGAGTCGACAGCATTTTCAGTGCAATAAATCGGTGTATTAGGGATTTTGGCCATGAGAGCCGTTAGCGCGCCGGAGTGATCTTCTTCGGCATGATTCATCACAATATAATCGATATCGTTTAAATCAATTTCAGCTTCAAGGTTTTGTAAGAATTGCTGACTAAAGCGATGATCAACCGTATCAATTAGCACGGTTTTTTCTTCGCGGATCAGATAACTGTTATAGCTCGTGCCTTTGGTGATTTTATATTCAGTACCATGAAAATCTTGAACTTCCCAATCGCGTTGACCAACCCAGTGGATATTGTTTTTTACATGAATTGTCATAAATACACCTATTAGATAAGAAAGATACGTTAGAGGATCAGTATGTTATAGCCGCGGCTTAACTCTCTGCTTCCCTTAAGATTGCACTTCTTATGCCAAATCCGTAACTAATTGAAATATATCCATTATATATTTAAATGCAAATGTCAGTGTCATTATGACCATTGATCGCGGTATCATAATGACAGTATTTATTGTCATTATGATACCGCGAGTCTTTAATATGTATGTTCAAGCCGATCTCACCCAATTAGCATTAGATTTAACGATTGGTCTTTCAGCCGAGGATAGATTCGAGCGCTTGCTCGCTGTTGTAAGGCGCCGGGTTAATTGTGACGCAGCAGCCTTACTGGTTTTTAAGGATCAGCAATTTATTCCGTTGGCGATTGATGGCCTATTTACTGAGGTGTTAGGGCGGCGGTTTAAGATTAGTGAACACCCAAGATTAGAGGCCATTGCTCGTGCGGGTGATGTTGTACGTTTCCCTTCTGATAGCCAACTACCTGACCCATATGATGGATTAATCCCTAATCATAGCGATAACTTACAGGTGCATGCGTGTATTGGCTTACCGTTAATCGCCCATGATCGCTTGATTGGTGCATTAACTATCGACGGTTTTAATCCACAGCAGTTTGATAGTTTTAGTGATAGCGAACTGCGAGTGATCAGTGCACTTGCCGCGGCCAGCTTAAATACGGCTTTGTTAATGCAAAAGCTAGAATCCCAAGTCGTGGAGGTATCAAGCGGCACTGAAGTGTTAAATCGTCTTGCTAGTCAGCAGGAGATTATTGGGCAATCGACTGAGATCCAATCGTTAAAACAACAGATTAGCGCGGTAGCCAATACTGATTTATCGGTTTTAATCACAGGTGAAACTGGAGTAGGTAAAGAGCTAGTCGCAGCGGCGATACATAATCAATCGACGCGAGCCGATAAGCCCCTTATTTACTTAAACTGTGCAGCACTGCCTGAGTCCGTTGCCGAAAGTGAACTCTTCGGTCATGTCAAAGGCGCGTTTACTGGCGCCATTAGCCACAGACAAGGCAAGTTTGAATTAGCCAATAATGGCACTTTATTTTTAGATGAAATTGGCGAATTACCCCTAAGCTTACAAGCTAAACTATTGAGAGTTTTACAATTTGGTGAATTACAACGGGTGGGGAGTGATAAGAGTCTAAAAGTAAATACTCGGATTATTGCGGCGACTAACCGTATTTTACATCAAGAGGCAACAGAGGGCCGCTTTCGTTTCGATCTCTATCATCGTTTAAGTGTGTTCCCGATTAATGTTCCCCCATTGAGGGAGCGTGGCCGAGATATCGTGTTATTAACCGGTTTTTTTCTGGAGCGCTGTAGGGCAAAGCTAGGGCTTACGCATATTAGCATCACGCCATCAGCGCAGCAGTTATTAGAACAATATGCGTGGCCGGGTAATGTGCGCGAATTAGAACATGCAATACACAGGGCGGCGGTGTTAGCAAAAGCCGAACTAAAAACGGCGTATATCAGCTTAAGTGATAAACATTTCCAGTTTGATCCTGTGGTCATTCAACCCCAAGCCAATGTGAGCAATGAGCCAACGGCGCGAGTCGAGCCTGTGGTAAAAACCATTGAAGCCCCGTCTGTAATAGCGGCCGAACTTCGCGAATCGTCATTATTAGATACCACAATACTAGGGCTTAGGGCCTCAACAGAGGCCTATCAGCGTCAACTTATCCGCCAAGTTTTAGCAGCGAATCAACAAAATTGGGCGGTGTGCGCCAGAATATTGCAAGTCGATACGGGTAATTTGCATCGACTCGCGAAACGGTTAGGTCTGAAAGCATAAAATTAAATGCAGAGGTTTTATCTCCATTTAATCGCATTATGCTGTTCTTAGACAAACAAGGTTGCCACTCCCAATAAGGCAAATAGTACCGCGCAGCCACGGTGTATCCATTGCATGGGTAATTTATCGGCGCTGAAATGCCCCGCAATCACTACCGGTACATTAGCAAGCAACATGCCTAAGGTCGTGCCTGCAACCACCATAGTTAATGAATCGTATTTTGCGGCTAACACTACCGTTGCTATTTGCGTTTTATCGCCCATTTCGGCGATAAAAAATAGGATAAAGGTGGCTAAAAAGGGGCCCATTTTATAGAAACGGCTCTCTTCTGCATCGACTTTATCTGGGATTAACACCCAAAGGGCAATTGCGAAGAACGACGCGGCAACTAAATAACGAGTAAGATCTGGGCTGACCCAGTTAATCGCCCACTGGCCAATCCAAGCGGCGGCAAAATGGTTGAATAACGTCGATAGAAAAATACCAAGAATAATGGCAGTTTTGTTTTTAAATCTTGCGGCGAGAATCAGTGCAAGTAATTGAGTTTTATCACCAATTTCGGCGATGGCAACCGTAAAGGTTGAGGCAAGTAGGGCTTCCAAGTGTGATCCTTTAGGGGTGGTTAAGACATAAGCACAATAAACTGTCCACCCCTAGGTGCAGTCATTGTGCTCAGGTCTTGCTGGGCAAATCGATGATTTGCTATGAACACCATGGCGTGTGGCCAAGTATGTTGATGTTCACCCTAGATGACGATGGCTCGAAATCCAGTTAGCTACTCCCCCGAAGCGACTTACCAATCCAATTAAAATTTCACTCTCACCGCATAACTATTATTAACGTCACATGAGTTATATTTGGGTAAATTGCGACTGATTGAAATCGCAAATTTGTTAGACGAAACCAATAATGGGGCAAAACTGAGCTAGGGACTTTGTTTATTGAAAATAAAAAACCTCTTCCCATAATAATGGAAAGAGGTTTTGCTGCCTTTTCGGCGGGTATCTCAAAGTCAACTTGTAAATGACGATTTTCGCGATTTTCAGCTGCCTATACGGCAGGTCACTCCAAATCCAATTTCTGTATTTATTCTCTACAATTTTCAGCTGCCTATACGGCAGGTCACTATACACTTATAAAATAAACCTATATAAAATCAATTACTAGAGCCAAAATCAAGGAAATAACCATATAATTTCTCAAACAGATAATTGGCTTTAAAATTAAAACGTTACAGCAACCACCAAACCAAAAGGTCAGATCTTATCTACAAGACGAGATAGCTCCGGTACTGTTCCATTTAGTTGTAAATTGCTAGCAAACCCATAGCTACTAAACAATGGTTCAGTTTGCTTCTTTGCTACCATTTTCTGTATATGAAGAAGGTAATCTTGCTTATTACTACCGCTGCTCATTGCTATACGATGGAAAATGTTAAACTCTCTTGGCTGAGTATTTTTTATAGGATTAAACGTCTCACCTCGAGCTAATGCTCGTTTTTCCAAACGTTTTAAGCGTCTGCGGGCCTCACCAACAAAAATCTTTGCAATTGCCTGATTACGTTTGAACATCACTTCAGCACAATCATCAGGCACCATTTCAACATTACCAAGGCTAAAAAAACCACATTCTTTCATATCTTGAAAATAGGATTGCTGCTTTAGCTCACTCAAAACAGTTTTATCAGAATGAACAAAAGCAATGACATTACCGATAGAGGCGTCCGACCAAGCAGGAAACGTCACCCCAAGACCTTTAATTTCATGTTTGCAGATGTACCCATGCATTACTGAGATACAGCGCCCCATTAGCAGGGCCAAGTTTGCTTCTTTTGGTAAGAAACGCACCATAAAATAGTAGCGCTGCATATTATGCCTTCTTCGTTTCGGCTTTCTTCTGGAACATACCACCCTTTATCAGGACAGCAAAAAGATAGTAAATATTAGGATGAATTGAATGCCCTGACTCTGCTGCCTGTTGATTGAGTTCAGCTAAATACAGCTCAGTATTTACAAATAAAGTATAAAAACTCAGTGCAGATTCAGGTGAACGTCGTGCAATACCCAGCTCTTTGTCCGCACCGTACTCATGTACTCGTAACCGTTTAACATCGTCCTGATCCCACCAACTATCAATTGATTGAATAGCCGCACCTATCTTGACCGAATTAAAACTCACCGCATAACGACCATCAGTACATTTAACCTTAGTAAACTGTTTTGAAGTTTCACCTTCTGCAGACTTTTCACCAAAGGTTTGGCTTGGGTAGATCTCTTGGCAAAAGACAGTCTCAATTTTTGCCGTAATATCAGCGTTCCAAAATACATTCGGATCAGTCAAAGCTAAGTGCATCTCTTTACTTAATTCATCAAGAACAGTCCGAGCTTCATCAGACCAAATATTCCAAGCTAACTGCCTCGTATTACTTATTTGATAACACTTTCCCGTACTGGTTTTAATATCTATTTGAGTGTTACCAGAGTTTTGATTACGCCAGAGCCAAGTTCCTAACAGCAGATTTTTACAAAAACGGGTCGCCAGCTCTTGGTAACCGTCGCACTCCTTAAATGCTGCCGACAACTTTTCAAGCAAAGTAAAAACTTCAGGATCGCTGCAGCCAGAGGGTTTGAGCGAGTTAGCTTGTACTCTTAGCGAGAAACGGCAATAGATGTGCCCTACATTTGGCGGAACATAACATTCTTCAATAGTTAGAGGATTACAGTGTGTAAGGTCCTGGGGTGCTAAGTTTTTCGATTTAAATTGGGGAGTAAATGCTTCAGTGAATCCAGCTTTTTGACCACGTATACGAGTGATTTCAGCTTCTAGAGGAACAAAATCAGAATCGGCCGTTTTATAAAAAAATACCGCCTTACTTGGGTAGAGGGATCGGTCATACTTTAAAACATTGCATAGCTCCATAAACCTTCCTTAAATCCGTTTCATCAGCATTGAATGCTCTTTTGCCTCTAACATCCAAAACGCTCTCTTAAAATAGTTTATCTGCCCCTGTAACCTTATCTCAATTGCCGATGCACACTCAACTACGCCAAGTGCTGGCTCAGCATAGCAATGCAAAGACTCTAAACTACCGACTCGGTTAACGGGTTCAGTCAATGGTAAATAGCCAAACATAGTGGGGCACAGCGAAGAATTTTTATCCAGCAGAAACAGAAGATCACTAATATTACCCATTGAATATCTAGTCGGCATAATCCATTTTCCTGACATAGGCAGTCTTTTCAATATTGAAAAAAGTTCAGCTTCGGATTGATAAAGCTGGCACCACGCATCAACAGCATCTAGCTCGGGAGGATGCATTACTCCACCGGCAAAGTTCGCCGGAAAACTTGCTTTCAACATTTCAGTTTGATTATCTAAGATAGCTAAATCGTCTTCATAACCATCAATATGAATGACAAGATCAAACACTAAATCACAATGTCTATTATCAATTATTCCAGCTCGTCTAAATTGATTATCTTTCGATCCTTGCATACTGTACTCAGGCAGTTTTTTGCCCGAGACAGATGAGTACTGACGAATAAACCACGAAAATGAGGTTAATCTAAGCTGAGTACCCAAGCCTTCATTTAATCGCCGCTGGTAGTTATGCATCATTCCCCAAACAGCTGTGAGAGAAGGAATACCAACACAATAGGGATTAGATAAAGCTTGGGCATCAAACACCCGAATACCTTTCAAATGTAAATATCGCTGGAAATGCTCATCCTCAGCATCTTTTTGTAGCAAAGGTTCTTTATAAGCCAAATGAGTTAACAACCATTTCAAGCTATTTCGAAGATAGGGCATCAATCTCTGGTGAAAGGCATACTGACTTATCGTTGCAGAATGCGACATCACCGAATTTAATCTACCGAACAGAGGCATCAGCAATTCAGGTAATAGCTCATTCTCAAAGGTTAAAAACTGATACTCTAATGAGCCATTAATAGGCTCAAGCTCACTAAAATTTCTCGGTCCTTCTTGGACCTCAAATCGCCATTCCAACATTGGCGCAAGCCACTCAGATAATATCTCTCTTATCTGTTTAAGACAGGAGACTTTTTGCTGCCTGCGTTGCTTTAACGCCAATGCTGAGGAGCTCGATAACAGCTCATCCAATGCCTTGATAAACCTGCGCTGTGACAATACATTTAGATTCAATACATCCTGACCAGATAAAACCCTAGCCAGTAAATTGTCGCTTAATCCGTAAGTTTTTTTATTAATACGAGGCGGATAATTCAGAGCTTTAACATTACCGCCAAGAGATGCGGCTAGCTCACTGACTGCCGCGGGACGAATAAACTCAAGACTGGTATATCGGCCCTGTTTTTTGATTGCTGCTTGTTGGAGTTCAGACTGAAGTGCATGGCTTACAACGGGGGTAATCGCTATATATCCATCACGGAATGGCATTCGAACCTGTACGGAGTATTTATCGACTCTATCTGGGCTTAACTCCTCAGGTAAAAAACGCTTCACCCTGCCGCAAACATTCATAAAATCTTTAACAGGCATGCCAAGTTCTTGAAAAGCCTCTTTCCAGTGTTTTGGTGCTTCACACATTAACGTTGCAAGGCAAGTTACTTTACCTTGCCAAATAAACTGGCAGCCAAACAGCTTGGCAAAATTGACTTTAGCACTGTCATGAGACCACCCTAAAGTACGCTGGCAATTAGCGCTACTCAGTATATTGGGATGTAATTGAGGACTGGGGGCAACGAGCCTTTGTTTACTGACCCGAATATCTGGGTACTTGAGATTATGGGTATGCAGCCATTGTACTTCGTCAATGCAAACATCAATATGGGTTTGGTTGTTAACCGTTGTTCTAGCTAACCTTTTATCGAGTAAGTCATCCACCAACTTTTTCGGATAGGTAAGATTAAGCAAAATAATTAGGGCAGAGCTTTCCTCGCCAGTCACATCTAACGGTTCTGTATAAGCAGCAAATGCACGCCTCAACGCTGCCGAACGTGCTTGAACATCTTCAATATCTAGCAGTTCTCGCAAATGTAAATTCTTTACCATGCCGATAAGTACATCCCCTGTCTATCACTACCAAAGCTACTTTTATATTCGATCACTTGCCTTAAATAAAATACAGCTGTGTGAGGGTCAATCCGCTGCTTCATTTTTTGTCTAAACGCCGACGTTAATATCCCATCTTGATGAAGCCGATAAACCTGCTCTTGGGTTGTTGATAGTAAAACCGCCGTTTCTGCAACTGTCACTAGCGTATCAGCCACGTTAGGTTTTTTCGATTTTGGATGTAACTCAACTAATCTTTGCAAATAACGCATTAAAGCAACATAGATAAAATGTGGCTCTTTATCCTCTGGATAAAGACATCGTGAATGCAAAATCAACTCACCAAAAATAAACCGAAAAGCAGTACGATTAAATAGCTCTATCAGCCTTAGTTCAGCACCTTGAGTCACTTTATCCAGTTCTTGAAAAAAGTTGTCAGGCCAGTTATCAAAATACTCAATTGCATCGCTAAAAGAATTGTCATTACTTCCACCATGACGCTTTTGGTACCAAAGTAGAGCCGCAAGTCGGTGAGTCGCAGATGTTTCATTAATAAGTGGATTTGTAGAGGTAACATCACCATTGATAAGGCTTCGCGCTAACATGAGATCTGATTGTTTGGCGCTAATAACTGCTGCTTTTGAAAGCTCAAATCCACATGAACAATAGCTAATCGATTCTTTCTCGATGTAGTTGAGCTTTGCTTTGCATTCTGGGCAATGATGGATCAACGCGCACTCATGCTTGGCACAGGCAGTATATGGTTTTAAATGCCAAACTTGCCGAATATAAGGCTCATCCTTTAAGCACTCAGGGCAAACGGGCACACTCTCGACATCATCCTCATTGGCATAACGGATAAAGCTCAAAGGAATATCGATACCATTACGATGCACTGCAACGCTAGACCCCATAAAGACTCTGTTAGATCTAAATAGGGCTATTTTCTCCAGTTCATGAGGAGGTAAACCAAGAAGGGACTCAAGCAAACTCAGTGCCCTCATCCTAAAGTGGCTATTGTGCTTGGCATGATAAATATTGAGGCGTTTTAGCTCGATAGGAAAAGCCCCATGTGCCTCAAAATCGAGCTCATGTAGCTCTTCTCTGATCGCCAAACTGAGCTGCTGATAAGAATCAAAAAAGTTCTCTGAAACGATTCGAAGCAAATAACTTTCAAGCGACTCATCAATGAATGCACGCGCTCTAGGGGAAAATAAAAATGCCATCACCCACCAAAAACTAAGTAATTCTTAGTTTGACGATAAGGTTATGCCGAAAAAATAGCAAGTTAATCCTCCAAATTTTACCTTCCATAACCTTTAACTCATGCAGATAACTGGCTCAAAAATTTGACCTATTACCATAACATAACGCAAATTTGCTGCTATGATGAGGCCAATTTTTTAGCCGCCAAATGCTAAGGCTCCTGCCTATATCCAAGCGGCTCATATCAAGTGGCCCATACCCCGCTTGATTCGTGATATTGAATACAGAGAGATTAAATGTTAACAGGCAAAATACGTAATCAAATCGACCAAGTGTGGACTATGTTCTGGACTGGCGGTGTCGCCAACCCTATCTCTGTGATTGAGCAAATCTCTTATCTGTTATTTATCCGCCGTTTAGACGAGCTTCAGCGCACCGCAGAGCGGCGCGCGCAGGCCACGGGCATTGCTGTGGCTAACCCCATTTTTGGCCCTGATGAACAAGCACTGCGCTGGAGTCATTTTAAAGATAAAGATCCTGATGTGATGATGGACATAGTCCAAAATCAGGTGTTTCCTAAAATCAAAAATCTTCACGATGAAGGCAGCTTTGCTGAGCACATGAAAGATGCCATCTTTATGATCCCCTCCGCTAAGCTGCTATCGCAAGTGGTCGATTTGCTCAATGCCATCAACATGGACGACAAAGACACCAAGGGCGACTTATACGAATATCTATTAAGCAAATTGCAACAATCGGGCGTTAACGGCCAGTTCCGCACCCCGCGCCACATTATTCAAATGATGGTCGAGCTGATGCAGCCAAAACTGGGCGACACCATTTGCGACCCGGCCTCTGGCACCTGTGGCTTTTTAATGGCGGCGCTCGAATACGTTGAACACCGCTACAAGCAAGAGGTTAATAAGCCTGCCAATCGCCAGCACTTTAATAATGCCATGTTCACCGGCTTTGACTTTGATAAAAGTATGCTGCGCATCGGGGCGATGAACATGCTGCTGCACGGCATTGAAAACCCAACTGTGCTGTATCGCGATAGTTTACAAGATCAAGGCGATGCTAATATTCGCGAAGCCTATAGCTTGATTTTGGCCAACCCGCCATTTAAGGGCTCGGTCGATTTTGACATTATTGCGCCGGATTTACTGCGCGCGCTGGGTAAAAACCCTGCCGCCAAAAAAGTCGCGCCAAAATACAAAACCGAAATTGATGCAGACGGGGTTGAAACCCAAGTTGAAGTGAAAGCCAAGGGCCCAACCGAAAAATCCGAACTGCTGTTTTTAGCGCTGATTTTACGCATGCTTAAAGTCGGTGGCCGCGCCGCGGTGATTGTGCCAGACGGGGTATTATTTGGCTCAACCAAGTCCCACAAAAGCATTCGCGAAAAACTGGTTAACGAGCAAAAGCTTGAGGCGGTAATTTCCTTACCATCTGGGGTGTTTAAGCCCTATGCAGGGGTGAGCACCGCGATTTTAATCTTCACCAAAACCAACTCCGGTGGCACCGACAAGGTGTGGTTTTACGATATGCAGGCCGATGGTTACTCGCTGGATGATAAACGTACGCCGCTGGTAAAAGACGGCCCAGATGGTAGTAAAGGGCAGCCGACCCACGAGCAAAGCAACATTGCCGACATTATTGCCCGTTTTACTAGCTTAACGAATCCCGATGGCACGCCGAACTTTGCAAGCCCTGAGTATAAATGCAGCACCACAGATCAAAGCTTTATGGTGCCAGTGGCACGCATTACCGCCAATGACTGCGATTTAAGCCTGAATAAATACAAGCAAGTGGTCTATGAAGCAGTGCAATATGACTCGCCCAAAGTGATCTTAGCGCGGATTAAAACCCTACAAGAAAAAATGACAAAGGGTGTGCAAGAGTTGGAGAAATTGCTGTGAGTTGGCCTTTAGTTACTTTAGCTTCAATTGCCGAAATTGTAACTGGCAATACACCAAGCAAAGCTGATGACAGTTTTTTTGGTGGTGATATTCCTTTTGTCACTCCTGGAGAGCTAGATTTAGGATTTGTAGATAATGCTAAGCAAACTTTAACAGAGAAAGGCGCCAAAGTTTCTCGCCTCATTCCTTCAAACTCTGTGATGGTGTGTTGTATTGGTTCTTTAGGGAAAGTAGGAATATCATCAAGACCAGTTGTTACAAATCAACAAATTAACAGCTTAGTTATTAATGAAGAGGTAGCATTACCTCTTTATGTTTATTATTTTTGTAAGACCTTAAAAAATACACTCAATGACATGGCACCAAAAACAACGGTAGCCATAGTTAATAAATCAAAGTTTTCAGCTTTAAAAATCCCACTGCCACCACTCGAAACCCAAAAGCACATTGCGGCGGTATTAAAAAAAGCCGATCAACTGCGTAACGACTGCCAGCTGTTGGAGCAAGAGCTAAATAGCCTCGCCCAGTCAGTCTTTATTGATATGTTCGGTGATCCCGTAACCAACCCGAAGGGATGGGCTTGCCCGAAGTTATCTTCAATTGTTCGTGAAATTCAAAGCGGTCAAAGTCCAAAATGCGATAGCCGCCCAGCAAATAATGGGGAGTGGGGTGTTTTAAAGCTGAGCTCTGTGACTGGAGGTTTTTATAAGCCTAGTGAAAACAAAGCTATTCTTGAAGGGACAAACCCGGATCCAAATATCGAGGTTCATGCTGGCGATTTACTTTTCACAAGAAAAAATACTTACGAATTAGTTGGTGCTTGTGCCTATGTGCGTGATTCCACCAAAAGATTAATGCTCCCAGACTTAATATTTCGATTCGACATGCCATCTGACCTAAAAATTTATTTTTGGGGATTATTAAACAACAAAAACTTTCGGCTACAGATAAAAAATTTAGCTTCAGGAGCCGCTGGCTCTATGCCTAATATATCAAAATCAAGATTAAATGACTTAGATGTACTGATTCCATCTATGGATATGATTTCAAAATACACATCTACTGTCAGCAATATATGGCAGCAGTTAGATATTTTAAGTGAATTAAAATTGTCCTATGGTAATAATTTTGATGCCCTTATGCAAAAAGCCTTTAGCGGTGAACTTAATCTTGCTAATGCGAAAACTTAATAAGATGTAAAAGGAAATTACATGTCAGAGACGGTCACTCCTTCCGCCAGTACGCTAAACCCCGCCAGTGTCGCGCTGGGTGTTAGCAACTTTGCGTTTATGGCTGAGCTGCTTAGCGCCGCCAATGCTAGTGCTAATACCGCGAATGCCAAGGTAGGCAAGGAGGCCAATCTCTTTAGCCGACACTGCGCCGAAATACTGGCCCGCGCCCAAAGCGCCGAGGCCAATATTAAAAGCGACCCACGTATTGCAGGCTTTTATGCTCGCAATGCGCTGGAGCTGATGGTTGAAACCGTGTTTGACATCGACAACTGGCTAAAACGGCCTCGCCATGATGCGACCCTAATGTCGCTGATCCATGACCAAGGCTTTAAAGATAACCTTGCCAGTAACTTATTCCCCAAGCTTAAACTCATCATCAAAATCGGTAACGAGGCGGTGCACGGCAAAAGTACCCCGCCACAACGGGATGCGTTGCAAGCGGTCAAAGAGCTGCACCATGTGCTCTATTGGTTTATGCGCACTTATACGCCAACGCTCGATAAAACCCACTTTACCATCGCGCCCTTTAATGAAGCCCTAGTACCACAAAAGCTCGCCATTGATGCGGGCCTGGTCACTAAAGCCATCAGCAGTATTAAGCGGGTGCAAGAGCTTGAAAAACAGCTCGCCGAAAGTGACAGCATTAAGCGTGATGAGTATCAGCAACAGCTGAGTGAAAATGCCGCGCTAAAGGCGCAAAACGAAGCTTTGCTTGCGCAAATTGCCAAGGCCAAGCAAACGGCCGATAGCACGCAGGACTGCCACAACTATAACGAAGTCGAAACCCGTGATTATCTCATCGATGCGCTGCTAAATGAGGCTGGCTGGCCGCTTAAAGATAAGCGCGACCGTGAATATCCCGTAACCACCATGCCAATATCAGATGTTAATCCACTGGGCAATGGTGCTGTCGACTATGTGCTCTGGGGCGATGATGGCACTGCGCTGGCAGTCGTCGAAGCTAAGCGCACCAGTCGCCGCCCAGAAGACGGCCAACAGCAAGCCAAGCTGTATGCCGATTGTTTAGCGCGTCAATGCGGTGTGCGGCCGATTATTTTTTACAGCAACGGTTACGAAACGTATTTGTGGGATGATGCCTTTTACCCGCCGCGCAAAGTACAAGGTTTTTATACCAAAGATGAATTAGCGCTAATGATTAAGCGCCGCAGTGACAGGGTGGCGTTTTTTAATGACGATAAGGGTAAAGGCAAAAAACTGACTACCCAGATCAATGAGGATATTACCAACCGTCATTATCAAAAAGCGGCGATTACCCATATTTTGCAGCACTTTGAGCTTGAACATCAACGCAAGGCGCTGCTGGTAATGGCAACGGGCACGGGTAAAACCCGTACTGTGATCAGTCTGGTCGATTTGTTGGTTAAAAATAACTGGGTGAAAAACGTGTTGTTTTTGGCCGATCGCAATGCGTTGTTATCTCAAGCAAAAAAGAACTTTGTTAAACTCTTACCCCGTGTCAGTTGCGCCATATTAAGTTCAGGCCAGAGTAAAGACAGCATCGACAGCCGCTTGTATTTTGCCACTTATCCCACCATGAAAAACCTGCTCGACCGTGGCGCGAATGAGCGCCCCTTTGGTGTAGGGCATTTTGATTTAATCATTGTCGATGAAGCGCATCGCTCGGTATATGCCAAGTATCGGCAAATTTTTGAGTATTTTGACGGCCTGTTAGTAGGCTTAACCGCCACCCCGAAAGATGAGGTTGAAAAAGATACCTACGGCATTTTTGACTTACAAAAAGGCATGCCCACCTATGCCTATGAAGACGGCAGCGCCTATGCCGAAAAATACTTAGTGCCACCGACTAAGATTTCGGTCGCGACGCAGTTTTTGCGCGATGGGGTGAAGTATCAAGCATTATCGGATGAGGAAAAACAGGAGTGGGAAAGTAAACCCGAGCTTGAGGGCCGCGATGAGGTTTTGCCGTCTGAATTAAATAAATTCCTGTTCAATGAAGATACCGCTGAGAAGATGTTTGCCCAGCTGATGAGTAAAGAGCCGCTTGGGGGCATTCATGTGGAAGGTGGCGATGTGATAGGTAAAACTATCATCTTTGCGGCCAACAATGATCATGCGGTATTCCTTGAAAAAATGTTTAATAAAAACTACCCCAAATGGGCAGGAAAGCTGGCGCGGGTGATCACCTTTAAAGAAACCTATGCCCAAAGTTTGATCGATGAATTTGGCGGCGATGAAAACGAGCGCAAAGACTTTGACCCGAAAAATCCCACCTGCCGAATTGCGATATCGGTGGATATGCTTGATACAGGTATTGATGTGCCTGAAGTGGTCAATTTGGTGTTTTTTAAAGTGGTTCGCTCTAAGGTCAAATTTACCCAGATGGTTGGCCGAGGCACTCGTTTATGCCCCAATTTATTTGGCCCAGGTGATGACAAAACCACTTTTAAAATATTCGATTATTGCCAAAACTTTGAGTTTTTTGACGCCAAACCTGAAGGTTTACCCGTAGGCATTACAAAACCAGTTATGCAGCAAGTGTTTGAAAAACGTGTGCAATTAAGTACCTTGCTCAATGCTCGCTTGCTAGATGAAACCTACCGCGATAAATACCCCGAAGATTGCGAGCTACTGCGCGACTTGAACAACTATCAACTGGATATGCTGCATCATCAAGTAACGGGCATGAACCTTGATAACTTTATTGTGAGGCCCAAACGCCAGAAGGTTGAACCGTTTTTGGAACGCGGTTTTTGGGATCATATTGATGATGCAAAATTTACTGAGCTTGAAAGCCATGTCTCGGCGCTCCCCACAGAAGCCGACGCTTTTAATCAGGATGAGCAGGTTAATAATTTATCCAATCGTTTTGACAATCTGATGTTAACCATGCAGTTAGCCTTACTTGAAAAAGGCATACTGCCAGAACTGAGTCGGCAACGAGTAATGGAAATCGCCCAGCAACTTGAGGCCAAGTCCACCATTCCCGCAGTACAAGCGCAGTTACAGTTAATTCAAGACATTCAAATGCATGAGTTTTGGCAAGATATTCATGTAACGACATTAGAAGATATTCGTAAGCGCTTGCGTAACCTAATGTTTGCATTGGATAAAGATAAAAAAGAGGTGGTATACACCCAATTTGTGGATGAAGTACAAGGTGTACATGACGTAACAGCCGTGTATCAAAATCCTACGATGGATTTAGCCCAATACCGCAAAAAAATTGAACTGTATATCCAGGATCATCAAGATCAACTGACCATTCAAAAGCTCAAGCGCAATAAGCCGATCACCCAAGCAGACTTAGATGTTCTTGACGGTTTACTGTTGGATGCCAGTGGCATGAGTGACATAGAAGCCTATCGCCACCAAATACTACAAGAAAAGCCATTAGGCACCTTTATTCGGCAATTGGTGGGCATGGACTTGAATGCCGCTAAGGAAGCCTTCAGCAGCTTTTTAGATGAAGGGATATATAACGCCGAACAAATTAACTTTGTAAACCAAGTTATTGATTATCTTGTTGATAATGGTGTGCTAGATATGGCGCATATATTCGAGCCGCCTTTTACTGACTACCACGGCGAAAGCGCCTACGGCTTTTTTGATGAAGGCAAAGTAGTCAAGCTGTTTGGGGTGATACGAAAAGTGAATGCTAATGCTGTGGTGGAAGAGAGTAAGAGTGCTTAGTTTGTATTAGCTCTATTAAAGGTGATTTCTTGCGAAGTTTAATCTCTACAATCGCGTCAAGCCAGAAGGTTTTAACATTCTAAAGGGTATTAAAACCACAGAAATTCCGGCTCGTTATGACTGATAGAGTAGTTCGTTTCATAAGCACCATAGTAGTTTGAAGATATGTTTGTAGTGGCACACTAATTTTGGCCACCTAAATAGAGGTGATATTATTGCCTCATAGATGACCTTAGGTGAACACATGAGATCGACAACCAGAAAAACATTTAGTGCTGAAT
>NZ_JAJAEF010000024.1:0-69875 GCF_020447145.1 Shewanella sp. SR1
TAGTGTGGGGTCTCCCCATGTGAGAGTAGGTCATCGCCAAGCGCCTAATTATCTCATTGAGATGTAACGAAGCCAGCTGAATAAGCTGGCTTTTTTGCGTCTGCAATTTGTTAAATCAGCGTTAATACAGAACATTGTTCTATTCGTTTTAGCTCTGGTCATTTCGCTAGTTCTTTACGTTTTTTCCTTCCTATATTTCAGACTTTTATACTCTAAGTTCATTATTTACATCAAGATCTCGCTTAGTTTGATAAGTCCTTTTGCTTAGTGGTTAGTTTCCCGTTAGCATACAAAAACTATTCACATTTTTGTTAAAGGCTGTCTGTTGCCTATGCTTCGTAAGCTTTCGCTCGCGGTACTGCTCCCTCTGTGTATGCTGACACTATATTTAGTGTTGGTCATAGGCGAGTACCTGTTTGAAAGCGATCAAGTGCGTGCTGAATTGGCGCAGCGACAATCGACACTGATAAAGCAGCAGTTGTTCCGGATGCAGAATGTGGTTCAATCGGCGCAGGCTTTACAGGATGTGGAGCGGATCGAGCAGGAGGTTTCCTTAGCTGCGCTGGATATGGGCACTATGGTTTATATCTTAGTTGATGCTGATAGCCGTATTCGTTTTGCAAACCATACTGTTTGGCGCGATAGCAATGCCATGCAAGTCATTGATGGTTATGATGCTACTCGTCATCGTGCTGTGGTTCAGGCTTTCCTGCCACAAATTCTTGTTAATCTCGAACGCTTAACCATTCAAGCATATTATCCCGTCTTGCCTCAGTATGGTGGTGCGGTTGATTTGATTTATCTTGAAGCCGATTTAGCGCCTTTAGTCGCCGAAGCTTCCGCTAAGTTACAACAACGTTTTATGCGGGTTTGGGGGTTGGGTGGATTATTACTGATTGGTTTTACCTTCATTCTCTATTTCCTGTTGATCCGTCCATTCCAAATATTAAGCGAGGCCGCTAAACAGGTAGGGACTTCTTCCTTTTCGACATCGATCCCATGGAGCTCATCAGAAGTCTTATCATTGCAAGCCAGTTTGCAGCAGGTACATGAACGTTTGAGTCGTGCCGTGAAACAGTTGAATGACAGCGAACTGCGCTGGCTGTTTGCGGTGGAAGGCTCGCGGAACGGTATTTGGGATTGGGATATCAGTACGGGTGAGGTTTTTCTGTCTGATCGCTGGAAAGAGATGATCGGTTATGCGCCGGATGAATTAGCGGGCGTATTCCAGACTTGGGAAACGCGGTTACATCCCGATGATAGGGATATCGTACTTGATGCGTTGCAGGAGTACGTTAGCGGTAAGAGTAAAGAATTTGAAAGTGTCCATCGCCTGCGACATAGAGAGGGGCATTATGTGTGGGTGCTTGATCGCGGCATGCTGGTTGATTGGGACCCTCAAGGACGTCCGACTCGGATGATCGGCATTCATATGGATGTGTCAGAAAGTGCCAAGAACCATGCTGCGATTAATGAACTTGTGGATCAATCTGTTACGGGTCGTAAAATTTTGCCCGATGTCTTTATGGCGCGACTGTCGCAATTTTTAACCCAAGGTAATAGTTCAGGTCAATGGGGGGCATTGTTACTCGTTGAAGTGGATAGATTAGGCTTGGTCGCGACTCTAAACTCCCACGAATTAGAGCGCTTACTCACGCAAGTGGCTGCACGTCTATCGAGTTATTTCACTGAGAATATTACCGTTGGTCGATTGGAGTCCGGTGATTTTGTTTTGCTGGCGAAAGACTTAGCGATTGATGCTTCAGTGGCTGCGCGTCGTGCTTTAGCGCTTGCGAGTGAGTTAAGGCAAGTGATTGCTCGACCATTCCATTACGGTCATCATCACTTTGAGCTCAGCGCGAATGTGGGGATTTGTTTGCTCGACAGCATAGAGACCTTAGATCCAGCTTTAGTCATGCGCCGCGCCGAGCTAGCAACCTTGAGTGCTAAGCGACCTGGGCAAGCGGGATGCGCTTTCTATCATGCTGAGATGGATTTACGTCAGAGCCGTGATGAACAGTTACAACAGGAATTACAGGCGGCATTACAGCAAGATAGTATGACGTTAATGTTCCAACCTGTGATGAATGCGCACAGTGAATTGGTCTCGGCTGAAGTGCTCACGCGTTGGTATCGTGCCGATGGCGAGTTTATCCCACCTGCAGAGTTCGTGGCGTTAGCCGAACAGGGAGGAATGATTGCTGAACTCGATTTTTGGGTCGCTAATCGTGTGTGTCAGTTTATTCAGACATCCCATGCCCAAGGCCGGAGTTTGCCGACTTTAACTCTTAATATCAGTGCATTCTCATTTGGTCAGGCAGATTTTGTTGATGCATTGGTTGCGTTAGTTAAAGAGCATGGCATTACGGCTCATCAACTGGGTATTGAACTCAATGAGGCCGCATTGTTAATGCAACCACAGTTTGTGGCTGAGCGCGTGTCTAAGTTAGTTGATGCAGGGATAGGCATCGTCCTCGATCATTTCGGTTCTGGCTCGAGTGCTTTAAGTTGTTTAGCCAACCAGCCATTAGTTGCGGTTAAATTGGATATGAGTTGTATTGATTCATTAGCCGCAATGCCACAAAGAGTGAAGGCGTTAATTGTCTCTGCGCAGCAGTTTAATTTGCACGTGGTGGCTAAAGGCGTTGAATCACCCCAACACTATCAAGCCTTTGTTGAATTTGGCTGTGATGGTTATCAGGGCTATTTATTCAGCCGAGCGCTAAACCAAGCGGACTTTATCCAGCTTGTTTGTCCTCGTCCTTTATTGCGAAGCGTTTAAAGAAGTCGAGCGCATAATTTAAGGCTTGGTTCCGATAGGCGTCTTTTTCCATAAAAATCTCATGGGCAGCCCCTGCGATCACCTTCAATTGGCAATGAGTGCTCACCGCAAGATTTTGGGCCGCATTATCAACAATCTTATCTTCACTCGCTTGTAGTATCAGGATCGGCGTGCGAATTTGCGCCGTTGCCAGTACGCAGGTGTCTGCCGCGTCTAAAGACTCTGTCAACCAACGGTTAGTTGGGGAACCGAGTTGTAACTTAGGGGCCGCGTCATACAAGTCTCGATAGGCTTGGTATCTACTTTGGCAATGGGTTAGCTCATTTCCTTTGAAGGGAACCGGTTTATAGTTCTGTCCTCCAAGCACATAATTAGGTTCGCCGCCATTGAGAGTGGTATCGAGCTTACTGGCTAACCAGCGCACGAATGCTTTTGGCATAGGTAATTTGATGCCATACATAGGCGCTGAAAATGCCGCGGCGGTAAAAATATCGGGATGCTGTTTGAGATACAAAGTGCCAATCGCGCCACCCATTGAATGGCCAAGTAGCATGAGCTGTTTGTCGTTTTGTGGTAACACTTTCTTTTGCATAAACAGTGCAAAATCATCAATATAATCATTAAATCTTCGCACGTGACCCATGTGCGGATTGATTGTCATACGATCCGACAATCCTTGGCCACGGTGATCGATGGCATAAACTGAGTAACCCTGTTGGTACAAGTCGAAGACTAATTCTTGGTACTTTAAATAGGATTCAACTCGGCCACTACTGAGAACGATTGCGGTATGAGCTTGGGGATGTTTGACCATCATATAGGCCAGCGTGATGCCATCGGCTGTGATCAGCGTGTCTTGAACAACGCTTTTCCAGAAGGCTTGCTGCTCTGAGGTATTTAAATCGTGTTCTGTCGAAAATGTCGCTTTGGCTTGGCTCATACTCAGTCGCAAATCATTTGGCTTGAATGGTTTGCTAGAGTGTAACAGACAACCATGGGAGTCTGAAAATAACGACTCCCATGGTTGTGATTAACTTAGCGTGTCGCCTTTTTAGCTTCAATAAAATCATTGATTTGCTGTTCGAGGATCGACATAGGTACTGAGCCATTTTCTAGCACAGCGTCGTGGAAGGCGCGAATATCAAACTTGTCGCCGAGTTCTTTTTCTGCTCTGGCACGTAACCGCTTGATCGTTAACTCGCCAATCTTGTAGGACAAAGCTTGTCCTGGCCACGAAATATAACGGTCAATTTCGGTCGTGACATTGTGCAGTGATAGCGCGGTATTGCTGGCCATAAAGTCGATGGCTTGTTGACGACTCCACCCTTGAGCATGCATACCTGTGTCTACTACTAAACGCGCCGCCCGCCACATTTCATAGGTTAAGCGGCCAAAGTTACTGTAGGGATCTTGGTAGAAGCCAGCCTCCAAACCTAAGTATTCGCAATACAGACCCCAGCCTTCACCGAAGGCAGAGATATAGCCATAACGACGGAAGTCAGGGAGTGACGTTAGCTCAGAGTTGAGTGATATTTGCAGATGATGACCGGGTACGGCTTCGTGCAAAGTTAAAGCTTCTAACTCGTAGAGTGGGCGTTTGTCCAATGCATAAGTGTTGACCCAGTAGTAACCGGGTTCGTCATCGCTGTTCGATCCTGAATATCGTCCTGTGGTGTATTTCGGCGCAATTTCGGCGGGCACTGGCGCTATACCATAGGGTTTACGGGGAAGTTTGCCGAAGTACTTAGGCAGCATGGCATCGGCTTTTTTGGCAATAAATGCCGCTTCTTTGAGTAACTGGTCGGCACTGGTG
Source organism: Shewanella sp. SR1 (assembly GCF_020447145.1). Lineage (NCBI taxonomy): Bacteria > Pseudomonadati > Pseudomonadota > Gammaproteobacteria > Alteromonadales > Shewanellaceae > Shewanella > Shewanella sp. SR1. Next base: position 4,596 of record NZ_JAJAEF010000024.1, read on the forward strand.
GTGTAGAACTGGGGATCGGTCCGCAGGAAATGTAAGAAGTCGGCAAAGCTGCCTTTAAAGCCAACGGACTTGATGATTTGCTCCATCTCTTGGCGGATACGCTTAACTTCTTTTAAGCCCAGTTCATGCACTTCTGCCGACGTCATATTCAAGGTCGTATAGTAACGTACTCGATTCTCATAAAACTCAGCACCGTTAGGTAAGCTGCTGGCCGCGATATTTTCCCGTGCATTGGGAATGTACTCTTTGGTCATAAAATCATAGAAGTTTTGATATAGCGGTAGGACTTTTTGCTCGACTAAGGCGCGACCTTCTTGGGTCAGCTGAGTTTTTTGTGCTTCAGTGAAATAGCTGGGGTATTGCGTAAAAGGTTTGAAATAACCGCTCTTTTCCATAGGGACGATATAAGCACTGATACTGTCTTCAAAGCCATTGAGTGTCACTTTAGGCGGCGTTATTCCCTCGGCGAGTCCTTTTTTTAGCCAGTGAGTTTGCTGGGCGAAATAGGTCGGGAGTGCATTGAGTTTGGCAATATAGTTGCGGTAATCCTCAAGGGTGTTGAATCTTCCCTGTGCGATTGAGGTGATATAAGCGTGGAAGCCGCTTTCCGCGGTAATGGGTAAGTAATAATCTTTAAAGCGATACAGGTCGACATCGTTTTGGATCTGATCTTCCAGTATTTGAGCGTTAATCTTATCTTCTTTACTCAAACTGCTGCGGTCGAGTGCTTTGAGCTGCGCTAATACTGCGATTTGGCCTTGATTGAGCTTAGCGAGTGCAGCTGGCGAGAGATCCGATAACTTTCCTGCGGCACTGGCATCCCCCATACTGTAAGCCATTTCAGGACTCGCGCTGAGCTGTAATTGCCAGCTTTGGTCGATAATCGCCTGCAGCGCGGGTGCTATGGGCTCAACTTGCGATTGTGTTGCTGATATTGCCTGTGGCGCTGCGGTTTGGCTATTTTTTGTGGCTTGAGTGGCACTGCAGGCGCTTAATGCGCATATCAATAAACTGGGGGTTAAGAGTTTATGCATAGTCGATCTCTGATATTTTCGTTGTTATTGAAGTCATTATGCCTGATGAATACGGCAGTTCCTTGTATGGATATTAAGCAGAATTGTGACTGAATGTGAATTTAAATGCGTTTGGCGCATAAATGCCCCTGAAAATGCGTGTTAAACTTAGTGTCCGCCCGCGACCAAATAACAAAAGCATTGGCTGGGTAGTTCAAATAGGGGTTAAATATGATTGATACATCCATTCCATTGGTGGATCTGCATCGTCACCTAGACGGTAATGTGCGAGTAAACACCATTTGGGAACTAGGACACCAACACGGCATTGCGCTACCTGCCGATACTTTAGAGACTCTCGCACCTTTTGTGCAAATTCAGGGGAAAGAAACTAGCTTAGTCGCCTTCTTAAAGAAGCTCGATTGGATGGTTGGTGTACTCGCTGACTTAGATGCGGTTAAACGCGTTGCCTATGAAAACGTTGCCGATGCGGCGTTGTCTGGCTTAGATTACGCTGAGTTACGTTTTAGTCCTTACTATATGGCGATGAACCATAAGTTACCGATTGAAGGCGTAGTTGAAGCGGTAGTCGACGGCGTTAAAGCGGGCTTAAAAGACTATAACGTGAAGATCAATTTGATTGGTATTTTGTCACGTTCATTCGGTCAAGCCGCTTGTACTCAAGAACTTGAAGGCTTACTCGCCCATAAACAACATCTCGTGGCTATGGACTTAGCTGGCGATGAAATGGGTTTCCCTGGCGAGTTATTTAACGAGCACTTTAAACGTGTTCGTGATGCTGACCTGGCGATTACGGCTCACGCCGGTGAAGCCGCGGGTTCACAAAGTATGTGGCAAGCGATTCAAGAACTTGGCGCGACGCGAATTGGCCACGGGGTGAACGCGATTCACGATCCTAAGTTGATGGAATATCTCGCTAAGCACCGTATTGGTATCGAATCTTGCCCAACCAGTAACTTGCATACTTCTACAGTCGCTTCTTACGCTGAGCATCCTTTCAGAACCTTTATGGATGCAGGCGTATTGATCAACTTAAATACCGATGATCCCGGTGTGAGCGCTATCGACATTAATCATGAGTATCGTATTGCTAAAGCTGAACTCAAATTAACCGATGCCGAGTTAGCGCAGGTGCAACGCAACGGCGTTGAAATGGCGTTTTTATCCGACAGTGAGCGTAAAGCGCTGTATGCCGCTAAGGTATAAGCTCTGAGTCATTAATAAAAATAGCTATAAATAAAAAATCCGACTCTAGAGTCGGATTTTTTATGAGCGTTCGCGAGTGCAGCGATAAGCGCTTTAGATCACGCGCGAGAACTGTTGCTGACGCGCTTTTTGACGATAGTAAAGGTCGAAGCACATACAGATATTGCGGATCAATAAACGGCCAGTTGGGCTGATAGTGATCTGTCTGTCGACGATTTCAACTAGCTTGTCATCGATAAATGTCTGCATTAACTTAAGATCTTCCGCGAAATAGGTTTCGAAGTTAATCCCCAGTTTCTCATCAATTTTCGCCATATCTAATTCGAAGTGGCAAATCAGCTGTTTAATCACTACGCGGCGGATTTCATCGTCACGGTTCAGGCTACAACCTTTCCACAAAGCATGGCCTTCCTTATCTATGGCTTCATAGTAAGGGCGGATATCTTTCTGGTTTTGCGCATAGCAGTCGCCAATCTGGCTGATGGATGACACGCCAAGACCTAACAAATCGCATTCTTCTTGGGTGGTATAACCTTGGAAGTTGCGGTGCAGTCTGCCTTCGCGCTGTAACTTTGCTAACTCGTCATCGGGTTTAGCAAAGTGGTCCATACCGATATATTGGTAACCCGCGCCAGTTAAGGTCTCGATAGTTTGGTGCAGCATTTCGAGTTTTTGTTTTGGCGAAGGTAAATGCTCGTCTTTGATCTTACGTTGAGCGGCAAAGCGCGCAGGTAAGTGAGCATAGTTAAATACCGACAGGCGGTCAGGTGATAAATCTAAAACGCGCTGCATAGTGACGGCAAAGGTTTCTGGCGTTTGGTGTGGCAAACCATAGATTAAATCTATGTTGGTTGACACAAAACCCATGGCTTTCGCTTTGGCCATCAAGTCGAAGATAAATTGCTCGTCTTGTTCGCGATTAACGGCAATTTGCACTTCTTTATTGAAATCTTGTACGCCAATGGAGATCCGGTTGAAGCCCGCTTCTTTCAATGTGTCGAGCATTGACAGTTCTATCTCGCGAGGATCGACTTCAATCGAGTACTCGCCTTCTTCCGCAAAGTTAAAGTTAGCTTTAATCAATGACGTAAGTTTAAGAATCTGCTCAGGATTTAAGAACGTAGGTGTACCGCCGCCCCAATGCATTTGGGTTACGCTGTAATGTTTAAACAGGGGCGCACGTTTAATAATTTCTTGGCTTAAATATTCAATGTACTGATCGGCTTTGTGTTGGTGGCGGGTGATGACTTTATTACAGCCGCAGTAATAACAAAGCTTGGCGCAGAACGGGATATGAATATACAGCGACAGTTTATCGCTTTTGCTATTTTCAATGGCCGTCAGCAGGTTTTGTTCGGTGAATGTGTCATCGAACTCCAATGCCGTTGGGTAAGAGGTATAACGGGGACCGCTGTAGTTATACTTTTCGATCATCGACTGATCCCAGCTAATCTGAGTGGGCTGCTTCAAGGCGTGTCCTCCGTGGGTAAATTAGCAACAAGCGAAGTATGCAAGGTTCTTAAGTAAATAACCTTGATCTAGGTTGTAAAAATGACGTCTGTCTTTTTAGAAGTTACGCAATATCTATCAAAAAAGTACGCTTGTCTGTCGATATGTGGTGGTTTTGTGCGCAGGCTCACGGGAGACAGCAGAGTAAGATTGGAGTGGGTTTTATCGAGATGACCTCAAAACCACAACATAAGTGGTCTTGAGGTATAACAATGAGCGGGTTTAATGCATCGCTTTGGCTTGGTAATCCGCCAGTTTTTTCGCGTCATCACTAATGCCTTGCTCTAATGCCGCTTCGGACTTCATTCTGATCAAATCTAACTTCATCCTTTCTTGCTTAGGCAAGGCTTGGCGAGCATCCATGATGGGATGATCTTTAATTAGCTCAAAGTGTTTGAATAATGAAGGGTAATCGGGAGCCACGCGCTCACTCAATGACAGGATTTCAAATAATCGCCCAATTCTGACCACACCTTCAGAGATCTCACAGCGGTCTTCAATCATGGCAGTGGCGATATAGCGGATATCATCTAAAACTTGGGCGCGTTTTGCATTCGCCGTGACTTCACGCTCGGCTTGTTCGGCCTGCTGACGCTTTTTTTGCTGCTTGAGTTTTAGGATTAAGAAGGTGGCGTAGCTACTAAGCGCTACTATGATGATAAAACCGAGAATAATGATAGCCGTAGACACAGAGACTCCTTATATGAATGGCATAAGGAGCACAGCTAAAAAACTGAGTTCCCTATGCCTTAGCACTGAGAGGTTTAGAACTTGTCTTGATAATCTTTCAGTAAGTCAGCGCCTGATTCGAACTTGTCGAACAACTCATCGTCAGATAAAGACTTAGCTGGTGATGAAGGTGCGTCATCATCCATATCGTCGCTAATGCCCAGTTTAACCATCAGAGCTTCAATCTTATTCAGCTGTTGATCTAACCATTTTTGATCTACATCGTTGAGATCACGGCCTTCTTCCAGCATATCTAACAGCTGATTTAGTCTTGGATCTTCTTCCAATTTCAGCAGTTTTTGCTCGTCAGTCAGCTTAGCTTGTTTCACTTTTGGCTGGGCGGCTTTATCTGTAACCACTGCCGCTGGAATCGCTAAAGCAATAGGCTTTTTGCTGCCATGACGCGGGTCTTTTTTCTTCGCGGCCTGCTGTTGCGGCGCTTGCGCTAAAATTAAGCTTTCGTTATGACGACTGCCTGATTTATTGCCAGAATCTTTACGTTTGCCAGTCGCTACAGCGCGATCTTGCTTCTTCACTCTTGGCTGTAACTTAGGGCTGTTCTCGCCGCCCTTGCGTGTTTTCTTGCTACGAGACATGGTCTTCTCAATTGTTTACAACGTATGGCCCCGCAGACTAAGGTTGAGCTTGTCTACAAGGTGCGAAATTAGGCCGAGTGTTATACCAGATTATGATGTTTTTTGCATCAAAACGAGGTCCTTTGCGGCAAATAATAGTTCAAAATCGCTATTGTTTGCTAGGTACTCGAAGGTTTGTCGCTGGTAAAAGCTCACATGGGTGAGGTTGTTCTTGTAATGCCACTTAGCAAAACCATCTAATTCAGTCAGTAACGGTGTGCTTATCGCTAACCAACCACCAGGATGCAGTAGTCGAGAGAGTAAGGCCCACTCTTTTATTGGGTACTGAAAATGCTCAAAAACGCGATAACAGCAGATAAAATCATATTCTTGCTTTAACACATCATGATTCGGGGCAAAAAAGGGATCGTATTGGTTTAACTTGTGGCCCGCATTTTCTATGGTCGCTAAACTCTCATCATTGAGTATGCGTCCAAAATTCAATCCTAATAAACTACCAGCTTGCTGCTGCTCTAATTGCGCTAACAGCGGCAAAATAAATTGCGATAGCTGCTTTTGCTTCAACGCTATGCGTGAACGACCGTACCTTTGTTTCTCTGCCGCGGGTGGTAAATGGCTATTGGCATCCGCAAAGGTTAACTCACATGTCTTGCAAACATAAAAACTCCGTTTTTTATCTTGATGAAGGAGTTGTGTCTGACTGTTATGACAAAGAGGGCATCTGGGCATTGAGTCTGCTGAAGTGGTTATTAAGGCTTTGATTGTACCAATTATATTGGTCGAGTGCACATTTTAGACACTGGTGGTGTATTTACACCAAAGAAAAAAGGCGGCAGTTAAACTGCCGCCTTACAAAGGGTGCTTTAGCACCTTATCCTGATTCCAAGTATCCATACTTGCTATGCGACTTTCCCGGTCGGTATCCTTCTTTTTTTTACTGCTTTCCCTGCATTATTTTTGTTAACGGTCTTCCAGACACTTTATTTTTTCTGTCGCCATCCTGACCACAGTTTCCGTAGATGGTCTCGCGACACATCATTGTATAGCATCGTCATCATTGACGTTTAGTTAACCATCCGTGTTACTTAAGTACCTTCCAGTGATAACAAGCATCCAGCCAGTGCATCCTAAGCTTATCGCTTCCTTTGCTACAGTTTACATCATGTAAACTGTGTCCTGATGGGGCAAGTTACCCTGAGTGTAAGGCGTTTTGCTAGAAGCAAATTGGCGTTATCGGCCATCCCTTACAAAATTGTGCTGACCTGGATTTCAAGTGGAAATCACGACTCTTGTTATTATTAGAGAGTGGTCTTAAGTATATTATTGTTATTGAGTGTCTTTATTCTTATATCTTGAATGTTAATTATACCGAAACCTGTAAGTTATTATTAATCTTTTTGTACAAACAGATGGGTTTATCTCGGTACGGGGCTTATTAAACCCAAATCTGTGATCTATGTCAAGCATGAATCTTATGCAGTTTACGTTCACGTCAACTTGGTGGTGTAAAAAAAGGGTGATAATACACCCCTTTCTTAACTGACTAAGATTACTTCAGGCTAGAAAGATACTTAGATAGTGCGTCGATATCGCTATCGCTTAGCTTTTTAGCCACATCTTGCATCATGCCGTTCAGATCATTATGACGACCCGCTTCACGGAATTTTGTCAGTTGGATCTTGATGTAGTTGGCGTGTTGGCCAGCTAATGTTGGGAAGCCTGCAAGTTCAGCGCCTTTACCATCTGGGCCATGACATGCCATACAAGCGGTAATACCACGTGAAACATCGCCACCTTTGTAAAGTTTAGCGCCTAACTCAGGGACATCTTTCGCTTCAGCCACTTGGATTGCTTGGCTAGAAAAATATGCAGTAATGTCGAGAATATCCTGATCGCTTAGAGGCATTGCCATGCCACTCATGATAGGATCCATACGACCGTCTTTACCGCCAGTTTGCGCTGCACTACGGAAATCATGTAGTTGCTTTTGGAGGTAAGTGGCGTGTTGGCCCGCAAGTTTAGGGTACATATCGATCATACTGTTACCGTCCATACCATGGCAGGCTGAACAGACAATGATTTTCGTTTTTCCCGCTTCAGCATTACCTTCAGCAATCGCAGGTGAAGATATGGCGGCAATTACAACAGACAGCGCAAGAGCTAGCTTTTTCATGGCGTTCCAACTTCTGGTTAAGATTATTATCCTGAGCTTACTAGGGTGACCCGCAAGCGTGGTAAAATATGATTAATGTGATCGGAGTAATATTTTACACGAAAACGTGGAAAAGTAAGTAATTCTTCATAAATTATGGTATTGCGTAGAAAAATTTCGGAGTAAATAGTGACTGAATCTCGTATAGATTTTCGTAGGGCAAAGTTTTTAATCAGTGCACCTGACATTGCACATTTGGATCAATATCTGCCCGGCGATGTTGGAGTTGAGATTGCATTTGCTGGCCGCTCTAATGCTGGAAAGTCTAGTGCACTCAATGCATTAACTGAGCAAAAAAGTTTAGCAAGAACCAGTAAAACCCCTGGCCGAACTCAATTAATTAACGTATTTGAGTTAGATGCTCAGCGTCGTTTAGTTGACTTACCTGGCTATGGTTTTGCACAAGTCCCGCTTGCGTTGAAAAATAAATGGCAGCAGGCATTAGGTGAATATTTGCAAAAACGCGCTTGTTTAAGTGGCGTGGTTGTCTTGATGGATATACGTCATCCACTAAAAGATCTCGATATGCAGATGATCGAGTGGGCGGTTGCCAGTGAAATCCCTGTGTTAGCTTTGCTGACCAAGTCAGACAAATTAGCTCAAAGCGCTAAGATGAAAACGGTCAATGAAGTGCGTCTGGCGTTGAGTGAGTTTGGTGACTGGGTACAAGTTGAGCCTTTCTCATCGCTTAAAGGAACCGGTAAGCCTAAAGTGTTGGCTATTCTAAATGAATGGTGTCATCCGCAATGGTTGACTGATGAGTTAGATGCGGCGAACAACGCCGAATAATATTGCCTGTTTTGGCATACATGGTCGAGTTTGACTGTGTATGCCGCCCCTCTGTTTTTCCTGTAATTTTTCCTTATCTTTCCCTCTTGTTAAGCTTTTATCCCTATTAACTTTTCGTCAATTTCAGGCAAAAAAATAGCCGATGACAGTGTCACCGGCCAAAAATATTAGCTCTTTTGGGGAGAAGCTAAATTCAACAAGACTCAAGCACCACCAAATTAGCTTCAATGGTTCTCAATGAAACTAGCATACAGCCAATTTACTTTTTATTAAAGTAAATACTCTAAAATTTACCTAAAGTCTGAAAAAAGAGCAAAAAAAAGCCTCAGCAAACAAGTTGCTGAGGCGCCAGAATTTGGCTCATCACTATAAGTGAAATAAAGGTCTGAAAGATAGAACATCTTAACCTCTGTACCCTACGCAGAGAATATTACTCCATTTATCTTTAAATGGAAAACAGTTTTTTCAAAAAAGAGGTAATTATGTGCGCTTGATCTCAGGTTTTGAGTGAAAAAGCATCTTAAATTGATCTTAAAATTTCATTAAAAATGCTTAATCGGCTGATTTAGCGGGGTAATCCGAAATTTATATACAAAAGAGATCAATATTTGAGATTTAATGTTTTTACTCTAAATCTGGCTTAATGTTTTAGTGTACGCGTGAGAGAACAACCGTTATGACACTTTTGAGCATATATAGCTGGCTTTAACGCCGTTTCGATTCGCGTAATCACAACCTTGAGTCTCCATCTGCTGCGGCAGTGTATCGATGAGCTCTACTGCTAAATGTATCAGGTAAAGATTGTGTGGTAGTGAGTTATGCATATTGCTGCCGATGAAGTTGCATCGTACTTAAGGCTCTAGTGTTTGTGGGGAAAGGAATGTTTAGTTGTGAGTCATGGTTTGTGTCGTCTGTTAAGTTGCGCTGCGCTTAACGAACTCGCGTGTTCGGAATGCAGATTGTTTGGCTGTGAGTCATACATTATGTCGCCAGTTAAGTTGCGCCGAACTTAACGCTCTAAAGCGTGCGGAGTAGAGATTGTTTGGTTGCGAGTTAGGTATTGTGCTGCCGATGAAGTTTTGCCTAACTTAACGATCTGATTTGTATTGTGAAAAGATAATTTGCGCACAGTAATAAAAGGGACTCAGTATTGATGTGCTTAGAGATGATTAAGACGGGAGAGAGCTAACCTGAGTTCAAAATATTGAATTCAGGTTAGCTTTATTTACTTTAAATCATATTGATAGTGCTAGTTTTGATTTTAATGTCACTAAGGTTAGTGGGCTTCATCCCAGTTATTACCAATACCCGCTTCGGCAAGCAGTTCAACATCGAGATCGGCGGCTTGTGCCATTAAAGTACAGATTGTCTTTTTAAGCGCTTCTGCTTTATCCGCATCGACTTCAAACACCAATTCATCGTGAACCTGCATGATCATAGTGATTTCGCCTTGGGTTTCTGTCTTGATCCACTGGGCGATATTGATCATGGCCTTTTTGATGATGTCGGCAGCCGTGCCTTGCATTGGTGCATTAATCGCAGCACGTTCAGCACCTTGGCGGCGCATCGCGTTACGATCACGGATTTCGGGTAAGTAGAGACGACGACCAAACAGAGTCGATACGTAACCTAGGTCGGCTGCCCCCGCACGCGTTTCTTCCATATAACGTAATACGCCTGGATAACGGGCAAAGTAGGTGTCGATATAGGTTTGTGCTTCATGGCGCGGGATATCGAGCTGGCGCGCTAAACCAAAGGCTGACATGCCGTAAATTAAGCCGAAGTTAACCGCTTTGGCGCGGCGACGCTGTTCTGTGGTTACTTCATCAAAGTCAGTGCCAAACACTTCGGCAGCCGTAGCTCTGTGAATGTCTTTGCCCTCGGCGAAGGCTTTGAGTAAGCCAGCATCTTGGGATAAATGCGCCATGATCCGTAGTTCGATTTGCGAGTAGTCGGCGGCCAAAATTTTACGACCATCTGGTGCGATAAAGGCTTGGCGAATACGGCGACCTTCTTCGGTGCGGATAGGAATATTCTGCAGGTTAGGCTCGCTCGATGATAAGCGTCCTGTTGCCGCATTGGCCTGATGATAGCTAGTGTGCACACGACCCGTTTTAGCGTTGACCATTAGTGGCAGTTTATCTGTGTAAGTGCTCTTTAATTTAGATAGGCTGCGATGCTCGAGGATCACCTTTGGCAGAGGGAAATCTAACGCCAATTCGACCAACACTTCTTCCGCGGTCGATGGTGCGCCCTTGGGGGTCTTTTTGGTGATCGGATAACCTAGCTTTTCAAAAAACAATACTTGCAGTTGCTTAGGCGAGCCAAGGTTAAATTTCTCACCGGCAATGTCGTAGGCTTTTTCTTCTAAGGTATCGATTTTACGCGCCAGCTCGTCGCTTTGTTGGCCGAGTAACATGCTGTCGATTAATACCCCTTGGCGTTCAATATCCGACAATACTTGGATCAGCGGCAATTCGACTTCGGTAAACATAGCGGCCAGTTCCGCTTCTTTTTCAAGTCTTGGCCACAAATGTTGGTGTAAACGCAGGGTGATGTCGGCATCTTCGGCCGCATAAGGCGCAGCTGTTTCTAGTGGAATTTGGTTGAAGGTCAGCTGTTTTGCACCTTTGCCAGCGATTTCTTCGAAGCTGATATTCTTATGGCCTAAGTACTTGAGCGCTAAGCCATCCATATCATGGCGCGAAGCTACTGAGTTGAAAACATAGGATTCGAGCATAGTGTCGAAAGCGACGCCCTGCAGTTTGATACCCGCATTGGCTAAGATACTGATGTCGTACTTAAGATTTTGACCGACTTTCTTAAGTTTTGGATCTTCAAGCAGTGGACGCAGTTTTTCTAGCGCGACGGTTTTATCGATTTGAGTCGGTGCGCCAACATAATCATGGGTCAAAGGCAGATAAGCGGCTTTTCCTGCCTCAACGGCGAAGGAGATCCCGACTAATTCAGCCACCATGTAATCTAAGCTGGTGGTTTCAGTGTCTACCGCCATCAAGTCGGCTTGCTTAAGCTTAGCAATCCAAGCGTCTAATTCGGCTTCCGTGAGAATGCAGTCGTACTGCGTTGCAATCGCTTCAACTGGAGTTGAGTCTTCCTGTGTCTCGGATGCCGCATCAATTGGGGTATTTGCAGTGATTTTATTATCTAAGACTTCGGCTAACCAACGCTTAAACTCCATCTCGCCGTAGCATTTGATCAGTTCATCTTTGTCCGCAGGCTTGATGGTGAGTTCGTGCCAGTCTTGCTCAAGTTCGACATCGGTTTTGATGGTGGCGAGTTCGTAAGAAAGCTTGAGCATGTCGGCATTTTCAATGATCTTCGCCGCCATGGTTTTAGAACCCCTAAAGCCGAGCTCGGCGACTTTTTCGGGTTCCGCTAATAAGTTACTCACGCTGCCGGCTCCTGTGAGCATAGCGAGCGCTGTTTTCTCACCAACGCCGGGCAAGCCGGGAATGTTATCGGCCTTGTCGCCCATCAGCGCGAGCAAATCTATGATACGGTCTGGACCAACACCAAATTTAATCGCGACTTCTTCTGGGCCCATTATGGTGTCTGTCATGGTGTTGATGAGCGTGACGTTCTCATCGACTAACTGCGTCATGTCTTTATCGCCAGTGCTGATAAGCACTGCACGGTTTTCTAAACTGGCTTGGCGAGCAATAGTGCCGATCACGTCATCGGCTTCGACGCCGGAAATCGAAATCAGTGGTAAACCCAGTGCACGAATAATGCGGTGTAAAGGTTCGATTTGCGAACGTAGGTCATCAGGCATAGGTGGGCGCTGTGCTTTGTACTCGCTGTACATGTCATTGCGGAAGGTTTTGCCCTTGGCATCGAACACGACTGCGATATGGCTCGGCTGATAGCGAGTCAGCAAGCTGCGTAACATATTCACTACGCCATAAACGGCACCGGTTGCTTCGCCCTTTGAGTTTGTCAGGTGAGGAGGCGCATAATAAGCGCGATATAAATAGGAAGATCCATCCACAAGCACAAGTGGGTTTTTAGCGACGGTTGGCATAAGTATTTTTCGTTTATCGATGACTTAGATGGCGCTAAGCATGCCACATAAGCGCTATTTCAGCCACGGCAAAATGACTCCCAGCCTGTGGATAAGTCTGTGAGTGAAAAAGTCAACTGAGAATAATGGCGATGATTACGGCTTAGTGCGATATTTTTAAGTTGTTGTTTTTTATATTTATAAAAGATTTGTGTGAGTTCAATACTGTTTCTTAAAAAATCTTCCCAATTTGTGGATTTTTTATTGACTCCGTAAAATACATCTAAGGATTGGCTTAATTTTCGGCACCCGTCAGATTCGACGAATTAAGTTAGCACGATTTTTAATCAGATCAACTAGTTTGTTTGTAGTTTGTTAAAACTTAATGACATAAGAAGGATATTTTTAATGAAAAAAGTCGCAGTGTTACTGAGTGGATGCGGTGTTTTCGATGGAACAGAGATCCATGAATCGGTTTTAACGCTTTTATGCTTATCTAAAGCGGGGGCTCACTACCAATGTTTTGCACCTGATATCAAACAGATGCATGTGGTCGATCACCTCACTGGCGAGGTCGATGCGACAGCAAGTCGTAATGTGCTGGTGGAGTCGGCGCGCATTGCCCGTGGCGAAGTTAAAGCGACCACAGAATTAGCTATCGCCGAATTTGATGCCTTGATCATTCCCGGTGGTTTTGGTGCGGCGAAAAATCTGTGTAATTTTGCGACGAACGGCAGCGAGTGTGAAGTAGATCCGCTGGTGACTGATTTTATCAATGAGTTCATTCTGGCGAAAAAGCCCGTTGGCTTTATCTGTATCGCACCTATGATGATCCCGCGTTTATATCCCCATGGCGTAAAAGGCACTATTGGTAATGATAGCGATACTGTTGCGGCGTTCAATTTGATGGGTGGAGAGCATCAAGTCGCGACTGTGCATGAGATCATCGTAGATGAAGCTAATCGAATTGTCAGCACTCCCGCTTATATGTTGGCTGGAAGTATTGCTGAAGCGCATTCAGGCATCGAGAAGCTGGTTGCTAAGGTACTGGAGATGACTGACGCACGTTAGTTTGAGCGGTTTGTAGAAGTGTAAGAGCGCGTCATTGAACCAAGATAAATCCCCATGCGTTCTTCTGGATTTATCTTGGTATAACGGGATTAGACTGAGCTTGAGGACTTGCGGCTATCGAATAAACCTTGGGCTAACCCTATGAGTAAGCCACCAATGTGGGCACCGTTCGCAACGGCAACCCCTAGAATATCCGTGAATCCCAATGCCAACCAAATCATCATAAAGGCCATATATGATGGTGGAAAGTCTATTCCAGCAGCAGGTTTACGTATCCCCATGACCCAAGTGTAACCCACCACGGCATAGACAACGCCGGATAGCCCGCCAAAGTTAGGTCCACCGACATAAAATTGGATGACGTTTGGCAGTGTGCCCGCCACAAACAGCAAGATTAGCAATGGTGCTGTGCCGATTCGGGTTTCGATTTTACCGCCTAAATACCACCACCAGAGCAAGTTAAAGATGACGTGCATGGCTGAAAAATGCAGCAGGCTTGGGGTGAAAACACGCCAGAACTGGCTGAACTCTGAATTTGGTACCGCGCCAAAATAGGACAGTGCTGCGTAGGTTTGGTTGGCGAATCCTAAGTTCATCGCCGCAAAAATGAGTACGCAAACCGCAAAAACTATCAACGTGACTGGGCCTGCGCCGGTAATGAATTGGGTAAATAGCTGCAGCGAAGGCGCGCCGTAATCTATCTTAGTTTGGGTATCGCCGTGTTCCCACGAGGCTTGTAGATATTTACTGTCGTAGGGATGAGCCATGAAATGGGCAAACTCTTTGCGCGCTTGCTCCAGATCTTTGTCATGGATGACGAGAATGGCGACACCTTGCTCCAGCGGCTCAATTTGGCAGTCAATGTGTTCACCTTTGAGGTAATCGACAAATGCCTGCGCGGCTCTACTGTTGGGGAGTCGGCCAATTTCTATCATGCATTTGCCTCATGCCAAGCGCTATAGCCGCCGTCTAGACTGTAAACGTCATCAAATCCTTGCTCGCATAAATACTGCGCCGCATTTTGGCTGCTCATACCGTGGTAACAAACCACTACCAGTGGGCTGTCCATATCGGCTTGGCTAATAAATTGCGCTAGGTTTTCGTTATTCAGGTTAGTTGCACCTGCAATATGGCCGTTGGTGAAGCTATTGCCATCGCGGATATCGACGATTTGCACTGGCTGTGCTTCGGTCATTTGCAGCAATTGATTAACGCTTAAGTGTTTAAAGGAAGACATAATAAAACCTGACAGAGCTAAGAGATGGAAATCAAGATGGGATAAGTGTGCAACAAGGGGCTGCGAGTGTACAGCCCCTATCGAGGTTATGCTTTGCAGGATTAATCCCAGCTGAGGATCACTTTACCCGATTGGCCCGAGCCCATAGCGTCGAAACCTTGTTGGAAATCATCAATCTTGAAGTGGTGAGTGATGATAGGCGAAATATCTAAGCCCGATTGGATAAGGCTCGCCATCTTGTACCAAGTTTCGAACATTTCGCGGCCGTAGATGCCTTTAATGACCAAACCTTTGAAGATCACTTTGCTCCAATCAATCGCCATTTCGCCACCAGGAATACCCAGCATAGCGACTTTGCCGCCGTGGTTCATGGTATCTAACATGGCGTGGAAGGCTGATGGTACGCCAGACATTTCTAAACCGACGTCGAAACCTTCGGTCATGCCCAGTTCTTTCATCACGTCTTTCAGGCTTTCTTTAGACACATTTACAGCGCGAGTAGCACCCATTTTGCGGGCCAGCTCTAAGCGGTATTCGTTAACGTCGGTGATCACTACATGGCGCGCACCTACGTGACGACATACTGCCGCAGCCATAATGCCGATGGGACCAGCACCTGTGATCAACACGTCCTCACCGACTAAATCGAAGGATAATGCTGTGTGCACAGCGTTACCAAACGGGTCGAAGATTGACGCTAAATCATCGCTGATGTCATCAGGGATTTTAAAGGCGTTAAAGGCGGGAATCACTAAGTATTCCGCGAATGAACCTTCACGGTTTACACCGACACCTGAAGTGTTACGGCATAAATGGGTGCGGCCCGCGCGGCAGTTACGGCAGTGGCCGCAGGTAATATGACCTTCGCCAGATACGCGGTCGCCAATCTTAAAACCACGCACTTCTTGGCCGATATCAACCACTTCGCCTACATATTCATGACCAACAACCATAGGGACGGGAATGGTTTTTTGTGACCACTCGTCCCAGTTGTAGATGTGCATGTCGGTGCCACAAATCGCCGTTTTTTTAATTTTGATTAGCAGATCGTTGTGGCCCATTACTGGCTTAGGCGCATCGACTAACCAAATACCTTTTTCAGCTTTTAACTTGCTTAGTGCTTTCATTGTCTTGAGTCCTAAATAATGCCCATTTCTTTGGCAATACGGGTAAAGGCGGTGATCGCTTTGTCGAGTTGCTCACGGGTATGTGCCGCTGACATTTGCGTACGGATACGGGCTTGTCCCTTAGGAACCACAGGGAATGAGAAGCCAATAACATAAATATGTTCTGCTAATAAGCGGTTAGCAAAGTCGCCCGCCAGTTTCGCATCGCCAATCATCACAGGGATAATCGCGTGGTCTGCGCCGCCTAAGGTAAAGCCAGCTGCTGACATTTGCTCACGGAAATAACGGCTGTTTTCCCATACGGCTTCGCGCAGGGCTTGGCCTGATTTGAGCATTTCTAACACATGGATAGACGCAGTTACGATTGACGGTGCTAATGAGTTAGAGAAAAGGTAAGGACGTGAACGCTGGCGTAACCAGTCGATGACTTCTTTTTTACCCGAAGTGAAACCGCCCGATGCGCCGCCTAAGGCTTTGCCTAAGGTGCCTGTGATGATGTCGACTCTGTCCATCACATTGCAATATTCGTGGGTGCCACGACCATTTGCGCCAATAAAGCCTACCGCGTGAGAGTCATCGACCATCACTAGTGCGCCGTATTTATCGGCTAAATCACATACGCCTTGCAGATTAGCAATCACGCCGTCCATGGAGAATACGCCGTCGGTGGCGATCAAGATGTTACGGGCGCCTGCTTCTTTAGCGGCGATCAGCTGAGTTTCTAAATCGGCCATGTCGTTGTTGGCATAACGGAAACGCTTGGCTTTACATAAACGTACACCGTCGATGATAGAAGCATGGTTTAACGCGTCGGAAATAATCGCGTCTTCTGCATCTAACAGGGTTTCGAACAGGCCGGCGTTTGCATCAAAACATGAAGAGTAAAGAATGGTGTCTTCAGTGCCGAGGAATTCGCTTAGGCTAGCTTCTAGCTTTTTATGGATATCTTGGGTGCCGCAAATAAAGCGCACCGACGCCATACCAAAGCCGTGGCTGTCTAAGCCCTGTTGGGCGGCTTTGATTAGCTCTGGGTGATTCGCCAAGCCTAAGTAATTATTCGCGCAAAAGTTAATAACTTCTTGCTGATTAACTTGAATGGCAGTCTGTTGCGGTGAGGCAATAACACGCTCGCTTTTATATAAGCCTTCGGCTTTGATGTCTGCAAGCTGTTGATTAATCTGTGCGTAGAATGAGGTAGAGGCCACCTGATATCTCCTTAGTTAACTTTATTCTGATTTTGGGAGTGGCGGCATTCTAACTCTAAACCTAATCGGCCTACAGCCTTTTTTTCATGCAGGTTCGCAAGATAAACTAGTTTAGGGCTAAAGTGGTTTTTACATTATAAAAACTAATGTGCAACATAAGTTTGCCACTGTTTGGCTGAGTCTTCTTTTAAGGAATGTAGAGCGAAAAACGGGCTCGCACTCAGTACTATAATTGCTTTGAGTCTAGTACCGAATGCGAGTTCCCAACATAGGTGTTTGGGATGATGCTAGAGGGATTCTTGATTCGCTAACGCGTGATAATGCTGCTCTAGGCGAGTAAACGTTGCGACGGATGTCGGGGTTGCATAGGCTTTGAAAATCATCAGTACCCTCAACACACCTTCATAGAGCGTCGCTTTAGTGATGGTCGACGTGCTGGATTGCGTGAGTTGGTAACCAATCCAAAAGCTGACGATCATCTTGATGGTATCCGCCAGTGGCGTGATTTTGTCGCTCTCTAAGTGTAAAAAGCCATCTTGCTTAAGTTTATGCAGCACGTGGCTCGAACGCGTTAAAACTTGTTGCTGTGCATGCAAATAACGTTTTTTTAGCTCTTCATCGCGAGCGAGAATATCCGCAAGGTTGGCGTACATAAAGCGGAATTGCCACAGGGTATAGAACATCGCATCGAAGTAGCCGATTAACAGTTCTACATCCACTTGCTTATCTTCATAGGGTTGGAAACCCGATTCGAGATGATTCTCATATAAGCTGAAAATACAGCGGATAATGTCTTCTTTATTGCGAAAATGGTAATAAAGATTCCCGGGACTCATATTTAAGTGAGCGGCAATGTGATTGGTGGTGATGTTTCTTTCGCCATGCTCGTTGAACAGTTCAAGACTGGCATAGATTATTTTGTCGCGGGTTTTCATAAGTTATCCAAATTGCTAGTGAACGCCACATCATAGATAGAGTTAACCAACGACCGCCATACTGCTGGTAAATTATCCCTAATTTGGTGCATATGCTAACATTGCCGCCATTCAACAGGCAAAACTCATAAGCACGTTTTTAATGAATCGTTTTCTCTATTCCACGATCTTATATTTATTATCCCCTTTGCTAATCGTCTATTTAGCATTTCGTGCTATTAAAAGCCCTGATTACCGCGGTCGTTGGGGGGAGCGTTTTGGATTAACCCGACTAAAATCGACGGATTTACTGATCCATTCTGTGTCTATGGGGGAAACGCTCGCGGCAATCCCCTTGATCCGTTTGATTATGCAATCACACCCTGAGCTAAGCATTACGGTTACCACAACCAGTCCAACGGGATCTGCCGAAGTGCGCAAAGCCTTTGGTGACTCAGTGCAGCATTGTTATTTGCCCTTTGACTTACCTTGGTGTGTGCGGCGTTTCTTGCGCCAAGTCTCGCCCAAGTGGTGCGTGATTATGGAAACTGAGCTGTGGCCTAACTTAGTTGCTGTTGCTGCCAAACGCGGTGTGCGTTTGATGTTAGCGAATGCCCGCCTGTCGGCCAAGTCGGCGGCGCAATATGCTAAGCATCCAACACTCAATCGACCTATGTTGCAACGACTCGATGTTATTGCGGTGCAAACTCAAGTGGAAGCGCAGCGTTTTATTGAACTCGGTGTATCGCCAGACAGAGTGACAGTATGCGGTAGTTTGAAGTTTGATCTCAGTATTACGCCCGAGCGTTTAGCTAATGCCAAGCAGTTGCGTCAGGCTTGGGGGCGTGAAACATCGCCGATTTGGGTTGCAGGCAGTGTGCATCCTGGAGAATTTGACGCCATGCTCACCGCCCATAGGCAATTATTGGCTCAGTGGCCCGATGCCTTGATGATTATTGCACCGCGTCATCCTGAGCAGTTTTCTGCCGTTGCTGAGGTTGTTGCCAGCCAAGGTTTTGAATCTGTTCGTCGCAGCGGTAATTTTCCCGTGACGGCTACGACACAAGTGCTGGTGGGCGATACCATGGGTGAACTTCTGACCTTTTATGGCGCGGCGGATCAAGCTTTTGTCGGTGGTACGCTGATCGCTAATGGTGGTCATAATCCCTTGGAGCCAGTCGCTATGGGCATGCCTGTTATGGTGGGGCCGAACCATTGGGACTTTGCCCAAATTACGCAGATGTTGGCGGACGCTGGTGGGCTAAGGATTGTCGCTTCGGCGGATGAACTGGCGGCTAATTTGATTGCCTATTTTGCGAAACCTGAATTGCGCCAGCAGGCGGCAAACGCTGGATTAGCAGTGGTTGAGGCAAATCGCGGAGCCTTGCAACGACAATTTGCTTTAGTGCAATCTTTAATAAAGGCTTAATTCGAAAGGATAATCAGGCGCTTTGCATCGCCGCTTGGTAGCCCATCATCAGTGATGACCAGTTATCGGCGGTGAAGGCAAGACTTGGTAGCTTGCCTTGTTCTTTATTGAAAGAGCGTAACAGTCTGTCTAGATTCGATTGCTGCCATTGCGGGCTCGGTGTTTTTAACTCACCGCGGTCGAAATCGATAAGATAAAAGCGCTCTGGCGTTATGGGTGCAGTTTGCGCAGGCTGGAACAGAATATTTTTGGCATTGAGATCGGCGTGGTATACACCGCGCAGGTGGAATTGGGCGATAGTTGCTCCCAACGCCTGCCATTGCTCAGTGCTTATTATCCCTTTGCTGAGTTTAGCGACTAAATCTTCGGCGCCTTCGACCCGTTCGATAATGATATCGGCGCGGTAAAATAATCCATCGCGTACTATGTTGGCGGCAATCGGCTTAGGTACAGCAAAATCCTCGTGATACAAAATGTTTAATAAGCGTAACTCGCCCATAGCGCGGGTATTTTCGAGGCCAGTATAAACGTAAGCATCTTTGCTGAATTTCTCCATTAAGCCGCCACGCCAATAATGCCGCAATACCCAATGGCTGTGTTCAAATGCCACAAACCAAGTGGTGTAGCGGCCTTTGGATGAGCCGACGACAGCATCTTTAGCGCGCCAAAAATCCACCGCAAACCAAGCCGGAGCGATATCTGTTGGTGTATCTTGGCAAAGCGCTATGTGACCTTGGGCGGTTTTTATGATCTGTATCTGAGCATTCATGGGAGATTTGTTGACTTAAGCGTGGCACCTAGGGCCATTCTACATTAAGATCCTTAGCTTGCGCCAAATAACCTTAAGAGCTAATTAGCTTCAATCCCAATGAGTTTAAATCCCAATACCATGAATTCCCTTTGTTTGCTTCGCTTATCCGCAATCGGTGACGTCTGTCATGCCGTGGCTATGGTGCAGGCGATTCAGTGGCAATACCCCGAGCTCAAAATCACATGGGTGATCGGTAAACTCGAATATCAATTGTTGAAGCATTTACCCGGCATTGAGTTTGTTATTTTTGATAAATCTCAAGGATGGCGTAGCTATTTTAATTTACGTAAGGCATTAAAAGGCCGACGTTTTGACGTGCTGCTGCATATGCAGGTTGCGCTACGTGCAACTTTGGCTTCATTAGCCATCTCGGCAAAAGTACGCATAGGTTTCGATCGTGCTCGCGCTAAAGAAGGCCAGTGGCTAGTGACGAATCGTAGGGTTGAGCCCTTGGCCAAGCCCCATGTGTTCGAAGGATTTATGGGCTTCGCTAAGGCGATTGGCGTCAAGGATCTCACTCCCCAATGGCATATCCCTGTACCCATTGCGGATACTGAATTTGCTCAGACACAGATTAAAGACAATGAAAAAGTCTTTATCATTTGCGCCGCTGCCAGTAAGGCTGAACGTAACTGGTTGCCAGAGCGTTATGCCGCCGTCGCGAGCCATGCTATTGCGAAAGGATTTAGAGTCATGCTGTGCGGTGGCCCAACTCAACTTGAGAAGGATTTAGCAGAGCAAATTTTGCAGGCATGTCCATCTAAAATCGATAATTTAGTGGGCAAAACCAGTCTGGCTCAACTATTAGCCCTGCTAAAACGCGCTAGTTTAGTGTTAGCGCCTGATACAGGCCCAGCGCATATGGCGGTGACCCAAGGCACGCCAGTCATTGGCTTATATGCCCATTCAAATCCTGGGCGCACGGGTCCTTATCTATCGCAGCAATATGTGGCGAGCGTCTATGATGAGGCGATAGCATCCCAACATAGTGGCGAAGTTAAGTGGGGCACTCGCGCTAAAGGTGAACATTTGATGGCTTTGATCAGTGTTGAAGCCGTGATTGAGAAGTTTGAGTTAGTGGTGAATGATGGTCATGTATCAGACGGCATTTGCGGGTATTAAAGGGTATTTATGACAGTCCAAACGTCCACTAAATTTTTATTTATTCCCGTATCATCGGCCGAAGGCATTGGCGAATATATGCGTTCAATGATCATCGCCGATGAGGTGAAACGACTGTGGCCAAGTGCAGAGATCAAATTTATTTTGAGTCAACAGGCGCCCTATGCGGCTCAATGCCCTTATCCGGCAGTGCTACTTGAAGATACGCCGACTAAACAAGTCAAAGCTGTGAATCAAGTCATGTCTGATTACCTGCCCGATATTGTGCTATTCGATGCTTCTGGGCGTAAATCACAGTTAGCGCATGCCCATAAACTCGGCGCTAAGGTAATCTTTCTCAGTCAGCATAAGCGTAAGCGTAGTCGTGGAATGAAAATTGGCCGTGCTTTAGTCACGGATTGTCATTGGGTTGTGCAACCAGAATTTGTGATTGGCCCTATTAGTTGGTTAGATCGATTGAAGCTGAAACTCATTAATAAACCTGCGCCTTTAAATATCGGCCCCGTCTTTACTCAACCTGATGCAAGCACCCAATCGGCGTTATTAGCGCAATACCAGCTAACACACAATGAGTTTGTACTATTTAATGCGGGCTCTGGCGGGCATAAGGTAAATGGTGAGTTAGCTGCCGATATTTTTGCTAAGGCTGCTCATGATTGTTTTGTTGAATGTGGCATTGCGAGTGTCATGGTGTTTGGGCCGAATTATCCTAACTCATTGCCTAATTTAGCTGGCATTATTTTGATCTCGCAACTTGATAATCAACAGTTTATAAATCTTCTCGCAGCTTCTAAGGCTGCTGTATTGGGGGGGGGAGATACACTTTTACAAGCGATTGCGCTGCACAAAGCAATATTAGCGGTGCCCATTTCAAAAGATCAGTCCAATAGGATTGCTGCTTGCAAATTAAAACAGTTAGTTATGGCATGTACGGCTGAATCGAGCGAAATACAAGATGCGGTTAAAGTGCTAATAAAAAAAGTAGAAAACAATGATGGATATGAATTGCAATGTAAGGCCAGTGATTTAAATGGCTTAAATGTCGCAATTCGTGAGATTTATAATGTATATGATCGTTTAGGAGATAAATCATGCGGATAGCCATTGCCATCGACAGTTTAGCGGGTGGCGGAGCCGAAAAGGTCATGATTACCTTAGCCAAGCAATTTATTCGCTTAGGGCATGAGCCGCATTTTTTAGTCATGGAAGATAATCGCTATTATGAAACCCCTGAGGACTTACCCGTTCATCAATGTTTTGCCCCTAAGGATAAAGATTTCGACCATTTTGGGCGATTGAATGCTTCTGTTCACAAGCTCAGCGCAAAAATCGCTGAAATTGAATCTAAAGTGGGCAAGTTCGATTTGTTTTTATCTAACTTAGATAAAACCAATTTGATGATGACCAAAACAGGCGTTTCACCGCTTTATGTCATAGTCCATTCTTCAGTGGAAGAAGAGTTGAGCCGCCAATTTAAATTGGGGCCGTTCGCGTACTTTAAAAAGCTCAGAGCCAAAAAAGCGCTCAATGGCCAGCATTTGATTACCGTCTCAAATGGCATAGCAAATGAGATCAAAGATAAAGGTCGTTTGCATCCAGCATCGATGCAGACTATCTATAATCCATTTGAGTTTAATGAAATCACATCTCAATCACAGCAAGACAATCCGCAAATTCCTCAGGGTGATTATCTTATTCATGTCGGTCGCTTTGCTAAGCAAAAACGCCATGATGTGCTGTTTGAAGCCCTCAAGCTCACGCAAAATCAGCTTCCCGTGGTGCTCTTGTGCCACAACCACAAGAAAGCGATGAAAGCGGCGAAAAAGTTCGGTATTGAAAAGCGATTAATTATTCCCGGTTTCCAAAGCAATCCTTTTCCTTGGATTAAGCAGGCTAAGGCATTAGTGCTTAGCTCCGATTTTGAAGGCCTGCCGACAGTTTTGATTGAATCTTTAGCGTGTGGGACGCCTGTAGTGAGTACTGATTGTCCCCATGGTCCTAGTGAGATTTTAACTGGGAATTTAGTGCCGTATCTTGTACCGCGTCGCGATCCCGCGGCGTTGGCAAAAATGATAGATGAGGTTGTCAGCCTGCCGCCATCCCTCGAGCTGGTGGATATTTTGGCCAAAGTGGATGCCACCTTAATTGCTGAACAATATTTAGCGTTGGCAAAATAATTTAATTGTTTGTGTTGTTGGGGAGATGCTTGTGGAAGTAATTAAACAAGCTAAAAGACGTTACTTATTTTACATCGCGCAAAACTATTCCTATGCGATGTTAAGGCCACTTCAACAAGTCATTTGGGCGAGAGGCGATGAGGTTTGCTGGTTTTTAGAGGGAAATGAAGTCGACGCTAAGTTTCTAAAGACTGACGAGTCGCGTTTGTTGAGCATCGATGCCGTTAAGGCGTGGAAACCCGATGCGGTATTTGTTCCTGGGAACGTTGTCCCTCGTTTTATTCCTGGGGTTAAAGTCGGAGTATTTCATGGCTTTAATGCGGGTAAAATGAACCATAAGGGCCGCGAAGATCACTTCGAAATCCGTGATTGTTTTGACTTGTATTGTACCCAAGGCCCAGCGACAACTTTGCCTTTCCTTAAGCTCGAGAAAAAGTTTGGTACTTTTACAGTGGCTGAAACGGGTTGGCCTGCACTCGATCCCTTATTTCTTGAGAATAAAGATAATCCCTATATCAAAGCGGATGACCCAAGACCGGTGGTACTTTTTTGCTCGACATTTTCTCCTAGTTTGACCTGCGCACCTGTGGTATTTGAGCAGATCAAAATCCTGTCGCAAAAAGGTCAATGGCGCTGGTTAGTACAATTTCATCCTAAGATGAACCCTAAGATTGTTGAGCAGTACAGGGCTTTAGAAAACGAGAATTTACAGTTTGTTGAAACCGATAATGTGATCCCTTTGCTGCAGGCGGGTGATGTAATGTTGTGTGACACCTCATCGATTCTGCTGATGTTTTTAATGCAGCGAAAACCAGTGGTGACCTTTAAAAATCAGTCACCTAAAGATCATTTAATCGATATCAGTCAGGTTGAGGATATTGAATCTGCATTAACGCGAGCACTGAGTCGTCCAGATGATTTGATGGCGAATATCCATGATTATTGTAATCAAATTCACCCTACGGGGGATGGCCAATCTAGCCAGCGAGTTTTAGCCGCAACAGATGCTTTGATTGATAAAGGCACCGATTGGCTTAAGCCTAAACCATTAAACTTGCTGCGCCATTTTAAGATGCGTCGCAAGCTAGGTTATTGGAAGTTGTTTTAGTTTTTATTGGAAATTTTAATGAACATTAAAGAGTTTTTTTCGAATTTTTTCACCAAATATACTGGTGAACTTACTAGTATTAACGAGATTAAATTTAATCCAAATGTAATTCTGAATGCGAATCTACAAATTGGTGACTACATTTCAATCTCGCCAATTATTGATGCAGTTATTCAAAAGTGGTCTGATTCAAAAATTTATGTTATATGTTCCGGTGTAGATTATGATGTAGTAAAGTGTGACCCTAGAGTAATTGCTATTAAATATCCACCAAAAAAACATTCTTGGAAGTATTATCGTCATTCTAAAAAAATAGCTAAAGACATTGGTGATGTTGATTTATTGATAGAGCCTTGCAAGTTAAATCGTAGCTATAGGTCAATGATCGGCTTCTTATTTAAACCTAAACTAACAATTGGTTTGTATTGGGATAAATATTCTTGTATCTCAAAACCAATATTAGCTAGTGATATTTTTAGGTTTCATTCGATATCCAAGCCTAAAATGTTTAGCTTAATGATGAACTCATATGGCTTTATTTCTATTGAGGATAACTATAAGTTATTTGAAAATGAAGAGTCAAAATCTAAGATGTCTAAATACTTGGAAGATAATGAAATTTCTAATTATCTAGTAATAAATCCTTTTGCCTCAACCTATAAGCGAACATTGTCATTAGAGTCAGTAAGAATAATTTTGTCATTTTTAGAAGAGAAGTTTAGTCATATATTAATATTGATACCTCCTTATATTAAAAATATAGAAGAGTGGAGGGCACTTGGAGGAAATATTAATTTCCCACCTATAGATAATTTCATGGACTCAGTGTCTTTAGTCAGAAATGCTTCAGTAGTACTTTCTGTCGATACTTCAATTGTTCATGTATCAAGTGCTTTCGATAAACCAATAGTTGCATTGTTTAGGGGGCAAGATATAAAAACTTCTAACTGGTTACCAAGGTCAACATTTCATTCTGTTTTAGAAATCGATATGGCTGGTGAGGAAATCGCAAGCCAACTAATTAGTCTGAGGAATAAATTCTAAGTAAAATTTATCTTTAAGTGCATGCCACAGGGAAAAGATTCATGTGGCATGCATCGTTTGTCATATTTATTCCGCTAAGTTCAAATATTGCTGAGCAATATATTCACTATCTACGGCTTTAAGAATCGCAAGGTCTTCAAGTGATGGGGGCGATGCTAGGCACTCTAGTGCCTTCTGTGCCAGCAGTGCTGGTTGACGAACTGGGACTAAGTATTTGGCTAAGTGCCCTGTAAGGATTTCATTTGGGCCGTGCGGGCAATCTGTGCTGACAACGGGCGTGCCGCAGGCTAATGATTCAATGACCACAGTGGGTAAGCCTTCAAAGTCGGAGCTCAGCAGCATCAATTCTGCGTTAGCAATCCAAGCATAGGGATTATGTTGAAAACCAGGTGTGATAATTCGGTGCTCTACGCCGTATTTTTTGGCTAATTTACGCGCCTTATTTGGCCGGTTACAGAGAAGAACTAGCTTAGGTGCTGTCGGCATATCCCTCAATGCTTTGAAGAGAATGTCATGGCGTTTTTGACGAGTCACTCTACCCACATGGATCATGTAAGGTTCGTTGGGAATTTCGGCAATGACTTCTTGAGTCTTATTTTTTATTTCGTCTAGGCGAAAAGGGTTGTAGATGGTTTGCACGCTCTGAGGTTTTAACCACGACGTGGCTCTTAGCTCGTCGGCAATACCATTTGAAACTGTGATGATTTTTTTGCCGATCAGAGCTTTGGCTTTTTTCCATCTGCGCCAGAAGTGCACTGGACCGCGTTTTAACTCCATCAATAATTCTTGCTTTAAGGCGCAATGACAGAAGTAGTAGCAAGGATCGAAATGACAGCCGGAAACAACAACGTCGCAGTCGGTTGAATTGCTTAAAAAGAGTGAAAATTTCCCCGTTTTTTCTGCTTCGTTCACTTTCGTTATGAGTTGTTGTCTTTGCTCCTGAAGCGAAGGTTTTTGGCCCGCTTCAAACAGATAATGAATGGTTACATTTTGTGGCGGCATAAAATCGCCTTCCTTGTGAAACACAAACAAATGCACATCTTGACCAGCTTCCTGTAACACTTCTGCCTGCGATAAGGCTATTTTTACCGTGCCGTTGGAGAAAAAATTATGGCAAAAAATCGCGATTTTCTTCATATAAGTGCTCTTCTACGTGTCTTTAAGCGTCGCGGTTGCAACCTAGCTTTGGCTCAGCGTAATAGCGTTGAATGGGTGAGCGACATCGTATTTGGTCGGTTTCAATTAAGTGAAACATTATATCAGTTTGCGCCTTTATAGGGGCTTACTCACTTGGATTCTTGCCTATTTCGATGCTTTTTGTGGCTATTTAAAGCCGATTTTGCTTCGATTATTCACTCGCTTGGCTAAAACGAGTAGACTGACGAGCAATGATTTTTGGTATCCATGTGAGTTGAGTCAGTAAAGTGCATACAAGAGCGATTTATCCAGGAACGTTTGATCCTATCACCAATGGTCATGCCGATTTAATCGAGCGTGCCGCTAAGTTATTCAAACATGTGATCATTGGCATTGCTGCTAATCCTTCTAAGCAGCCAAGATTCACCTTAGAAGAGCGGGTTGAACTAGTAAATCGTGTCACAGCTCATTTGGATAATGTTGAAGTGGTTGGATTTTCGGGTTTACTGGTGGATTTTGCCAAGGAGCAAAAGGCCAGTGTGCTGGTGCGTGGCTTGCGTGCGGTATCTGACTTTGAATATGAATTCCAGCTAGCGAATATGAATCGCCGATTGAGCCCAGATCTAGAAAGCGTGTTTTTAACGCCCGCTGAGGAAAACTCATTTATCTCTTCAACCTTAGTAAAGGAAGTCGCTTTGCATGGTGGCGATGTGAGTCAATTTGTTCACTCAGAAGTGGCTATGGCTCTTGCGGCTAAGCTCGTAAAAAACTAGATTTTGCCCACGGATCAATGGTTTTTACGTGGGGGTTTTGTGTTAACTTTGAGGCATTGTGGCCTCGCGATGATACTTAAAAGGATGTTATGAAGGCTTTTTTAATTCCCACTCTTGCCTCTGGGCTACTATTTTCTTCAATACTTACTGCCGCACCTTGGGTCGATGCCTCTGATATTTATCTTAGAACTGATATTCAAGCACTTGCCGATGCGGGTGTGATTACTGTGCCTGTGAATACCTATCCTTTAATGTGGGCAGGGATTGGAGCTGATCTTGCGAAGGTCGAGCCAGAAAAGCTGAGCCCTGGCTTAGTTCAGTCTTTCGCAAGGGTTAATTTCAATTACAGTCGTGCCATTGGAAATCGTGACAATACTAGTATAAAAGTAACTGCTGCTACTGATGCTGCTCGCTTTCAGCATTTTGGTTCCGACTATCGCGAGCAAGGTGAATTAAATGTTTCCCATGAATACGTTGGAGAACGTTTTGCTTTTAAAGCTTCTGGAAGCGCAAATTATGATGCAACTGAAGACCAATTTCGCTTAGACGACTCTTATGTATCAATGATTATTGATAACTGGATTATCACGGCAGGGACTCTTGAGCAGTGGTGGGGACCTGGGTTTGACTCTTCGTTGCATAAGTCGAATAACGCGAGGCCAATGCCTTCAGTGATGCTAAGTCGTAATAATGCGGCGGCCTTTGAAACGCCTTGGTTGTCTTGGATCGGCCCTTGGAGCTTAACCGCCGGTTTTAGTTTATTTGAAAAAAATAGAGCTGTTGCTAATGCCGCATTATGGAATTTTAGATCGAGTATTAGGCCAATAAAATCGGTTGAAATGGGCGTTTCTTGGACAACACAGTTTTGTGGTGAAGGGCAGGATTGCGGTGTTAAAAGCTTTTTCAAAGCGATAACCGGTGGCACTGAGTGTGCAGATGGAAGTACAACATGCGATCCTGCGCTTAATACTAAAATTGGTAATCAAATGGCTGGGTTTGATATTCGCTATGCGGATACTTGGTTTAAGATTCCAGTAGGGCTCTATCTTGAACGAACCTGTGAGGATTCTAGCGGCTCTAACCCATGGGACCTAGCAGATTGTGCGTACTTATTTGGCGCTGATACGCGTTTTGAATTTACTGATCAACAGTATAAATTATTTTTTGAATATACAGATACTATGGTTGCATGTGGTCTAGACCCAAATGTATTCGATTGTTTTTATGAACATTCAACTTACTTAAGTGGTTCTCGATATAATAATCGAGCACTTGGTTCGACTTATGATAGTGACGCTAAAGTGTATGTTGTCGGTCTTATCGGCCAATTTAACAACAGCCGTGGTTTTACTTCTTTATTGCGTTACGCCCAGCTGAATAATGATGGCTCCAATGTGGCAAATATTTGGGCGCCGCAACCGCCGAAGGAAGATTTATTGATGCTTGAGCTTTCCTACCGTATGCCTGTGTGGAAAGGTATGTGGAGCTTGGGTGGAACGGTATCAAGATCGGAATTTGATGTTCAAGAAAATGATACTAATGCCACGCTCTTTAGCAGTTTTGAGTATCGCTTCTAACATTCATTGATAAAGCAAAGGCCTGCATTCTTGCAGGCCTTTTTGTTTGGCTTTTGGGCGCTAACTTATTTGTTATAGAACTGGCGATACCAGTCCACAAATTGCGTGACGCCAGTGTTGATATCCACCAGTGGCTTATAGCCAACGGCATCAAATAGGTCACTTGTGTCGGCCCATGTCGAATGCACATCGCCCGGCTGCATCGGTAGCAGGTTCTTGTTCGCTTTAATGCCTAAGGCATCTTCTAGCGCTGTAA
This sequence comes from Shewanella sp. SR1, assembly GCF_020447145.1. Classification (NCBI taxonomy): domain Bacteria; kingdom Pseudomonadati; phylum Pseudomonadota; class Gammaproteobacteria; order Alteromonadales; family Shewanellaceae; genus Shewanella; species Shewanella sp. SR1. Next base: position 33,680 of record NZ_JAJAEF010000024.1, read on the forward strand.
TAAAGTCGAGTAACTGCACTGGGCTACCATTGCCAATATTAAAGACGCGATATGGTGCGCTGCTGGTGGCCGGCGTGCCAGCTTCTACTGTCCAGTCCGTATTTGGGCGAGGTGGTTTGGCTTGTACCCGAATGATTCCCTCAACAATATCATCAATATAGGTAAAGTCTCGACTGAGGTCGCCATGGTTATACACATCGATCACTTCACCTGCTAGTATGGCTTTGGTGAATTTAAATAAAGCCATATCGGGACGGCCCCAAGGGCCGTAGACGGTAAAAAAGCGCAGACCTGTCGTCGGTAATTGATATAAATGTGAGTAAGTGTGCGACATCAACTCATTGGCTTTCTTCGTGGCGGCATAGAGTGAAATGGGATGATCTATGCTGTCTTCAGTGGAGAAGGGCATTTTCTGATTTAACCCATATACAGACGAAGATGAGGCATACACGAGATGCTCAATTTTATGGTGGCGACACCCTTCTAAAATAGTGAGATGGCCAACTAAATTACTGTCGGCATAGGCTAACGGATTGTCGAGCGAGTAACGCACACCTGCTTGAGCCGCAAGATGGATAACACGTTGGAATGCATGCCGTGCAAAAAGCGCAGCAATACCTTCTCTGTCTGCGAGATCGAGTTTAATAAAATGGAAATTATCTAAAGTTTGTAAAAGGTCTAAACGTGCCAATTTGAGATTGACGTCGTAATAGTCATTGAGGTTATCAATGCCGATAACTTCATGGCCAAGCGAGCAAAGGCGTTCACTGACTTTGGCGCCGATAAAACCCGCGGAGCCTGTGACTAAGTATTTCATTTAGAACCTTTATTATTGGATTAGAAAGTATATTAATCGTGGTGAAATAGATCTCGGGTATAGACTTTATCCGCAACATCATTGAGTTCATCAACCATACGGTTGGAGACGATCACATCGCACATTGACTTAAATTCAGTTAAGTCTCTAACCACGCGAGATTTGAAAAAATAATCTTCCTTAAGCACAGGCTCAAACACGACGACTTCAATGCCCTTCGCTTTAATGCGCTTCATCACACCTTGCACTGCAGAGGCGCGGAAATTGTCTGAATCGGCTTTCATGATCAAACGATAAATTCCTACACATTTTGGCTGCTTACGGATAATTGCGTCGGCGATAAAGTCTTTGCGTGTGGTGTTTGAGTCGACAATGGCACTGATTAAATTGTTTGGTACGTCATTGTAGTTCGCCAGTAATTGCTTAGTGTCTTTCGGAAGACAGTATCCGCCATAGCCAAAAGAGGGATTGTTGTAATAATCACCAATACGCGGATCGAGGCTAACCCCCTCAATAATCTGGCGAGTATTTAATCCTCGACTCTCTGCATAGGTATCGAGCTCGTTAAAGTAGGCTACCCGCATGGCGAGAAATGTATTAGCAAATAACTTAATCGCTTCGGCTTCGGTGCTATCGGTCAGCAAAATAGGAATATCTTGCTTGATTGCCGCCTTAGCTAAAAGGTCAGCAAAGACTTGGGCACGCGCCGAGCGTTCACCGACGACAATCCGTGAGGGATGAAGGTTGTCATACAAGGCTTTCCCTTCGCGTAAAAACTCTGGAGAAAAGAGTATGTTGTCGCTCTTAAACTTGTGCCTTAATGCAGCGGTATAGCCGACGGGTACAGTCGATTTGATGATAATAGTCGTATCAGGATTAACAGCGAGTACATCACGAATGACGCTTTCAACCGAATGGGTATTAAAATAATTAGTCTGAGGATCGTAGTCTGTTGGAGTCGCAATAATCACAAAGTCAGCCGATTGAAAGGCCACATTTTCCATTGTTGCAGTTAAATTCAGCGGTTTGTTTTGCAGATAGTCTTCGATTAATTCATCGACCACAGTGGATTTACGCTTGTTAACTTGCTTGACACGTTCAGGAACTAAATCAATTGCAGTGACTTGGTTTTGCTGCGCCAATAAGACGGCATTTGATAGGCCCACATAGCCCATCCCCACAACAACAATATCCATAGATTATTTTAAGGTTATGCGTTCTGCTTAATAAACTAACACTTATTTTATCGATAAATATGTCCATACTATGAAATCCACAGTTCCAAATTAAGTGCTGTTTCTTTATTGTTTGGCCAGTTTATAATTCTGAATTAGTGTTTTTTTGCCAATCATCCCTATTTTTCCAGATTTTAATTTTGCAATAATTATGTGGTACCGTATTTTTTGTCATAAAGTTGTGGAGCGTTGAATTGATCTCTATTGTGATCCCCGCTAAAGATGAGGTGGGCAATATTGGCCCCCTGATCGAAGAGATATGCCAAGCCCTCCAAGGTTTGACTGAGTTTGAAATCCTTGTCGTCGATGATGGCAGCCAAGATGATACCTTTGGTGAAGTGATGCGCACCGCAGCTGAACAGCAATGTGATGCTAAAGCGATTCGCCATGAGCGTAGCACTGGGCAAAGTACCGCGATATCTACCGGCGTTTTGCACGCGCGCGGCAAATATATAGTGACCTTAGATGCCGATGGTCAAAATGATCCCGCCGATATTCCTGCCATGTTTGCCCAGTTGCCTCAGATCCAAGCCGAGCACTTCTGTATTGCGGGCTACCGTAAAAATCGTAAAGACACGGCCTGGAAGCGATTCCAGTCTCGCTTTGCGAATAAGGTTCGCGATGCGCTTCTGCACGATGGCGTGCCTGATACGGGCTGCGGCCTTAAGTTAATTCCCCGTGAAACCTTCCTTCGCTTGCCGTATTTCGACCATATGCACAGGTATATTCCTGCTTTAGTTCGGCGTATGGGCGGTGAGATTTTTATTTCGGTGGTGAATCATAGGGATCGTCAAGTGGGTATCTCTAAGTACACAGCTTGGAATCGCGTCTGGGTTGGTGTCGTCGATATTGTGGGGGTGATCTGGCTAGGTCGTAGAGCTAAAGTTGCCAAGGTTGCACGCAGTGAATCGAACTGGCGCGACTAAGATGAAGCGACTCTATAAGGCGATATTTATCGTCTGTATTTTGTTGGTGTTGATGCTTGCCGCCCAACAGGGATTATTCGAGCACGTTACCGATAGCAACTGGGTCGCGCATTTTATTGCTGATAAAGGCAGGTTTGCATTTTTAGTGTTGTTAGCTATTGGAGCCTTGTTTACCGCTGTGGGTGGTCCAAGACAAGTCATCGCCTTTGTTTTTGGTTTTGCTTTGGGTGGCATCTATGGTGGGCTGTTTTCGACCCTAGCTGCCTTACTGGGCTGTGTACTGGCCTTTTATGTGGCGAGATTAACTATCCGCAGCAGTTTACAGCGCCGCTTTGGCCCTAGGTTGCAAAAGTTTGAAGCTCTTATCAGCGACAAAACCTGGTTGAAAGTGCTGATGATACGCTTACTGCCCGTCGGCAGTAATTTACTCACCAATCTGTTTGCTGGTGCAACTCATGTTCCTGCGCGTGGCTTTATGCTGGGCAGCGTATTAGGCTATTTACCGCAGATGTTGATTTTTAGCTTTGCGGGCGCGGGTATAGGTTTATCGGATCATCATCAGCTAGGGATTAGTATCGGATTATTTATCCTATCAAGTTTGATTGGCGCGTATTTGTACCGATCTAGCCTGCGTAAACAGGTCGATGAATTGGAAATCGAAGCATAAGGATTCAGGATGGAAGCTCTTAGTCGCCGTTTCAATAGTCAGGATTACTACCAAGTACTCTGGCCTTTGCTCTTGATAAGCTTGTTGATTTTGCTGGTTGGAGTGGGTTTTCGATCCCCTTGGCCTGCAGATGAGCCGCGGTTTGTGGAAGTCGCACGGGAAATGGTGTCTTCGGGGCAATGGTTATTTCCTACCCGTGGCGGCGAGTACTACCCTGATAAACCGCCGGTATTCATGTGGGCTATCGCGCTATTTTACCAGCTGACGGGTTCCCTTAAGCTCGCTTTCCTCCTCCCTAACGCCTTGTGCGGCCTGCTGGCTGTGTTCCTGGTTTACGATCTTGGCTCCAGATTGTGGAATGTACGTGTTGGCCGCAATGCCGCGCTGTTACTGTTAATTGTGCCGCAGTTTTTAATGCAGGCTAAAAATGCCCAGATCGATGCCATGGTGATGTGTTGGATCACTGTGGGATGCTACGGCTTGATCCGCCACTTTATGCTCGGTCCCCATTGGCGTTGGTATTTTGTTGGCTGGGCATTTATGGGGCTAGGGGTGATTACTAAGGGCGTCGGCTTTTTGCCTTTATTAATGCTGATCCCTATTGGTATTTATGCCGTTAAAGACAAAAGCCGTTTTCAAGGTCGTTTAACTTGGTTATGTCTTGCTGGGCCTTTGGTTATGCTTGCCGTGATTGCCTGCTGGTTGGTGCCCATGGTGCTGACAGTGCAAGCCCATGGCACGCCCGAACTTGTTGCTTATCAAAACAACATCTTGTTTAAGCAAACCGGTGAGCGTTATGTCAACGCTTGGCATCATATTAAGCCTTGGTATTTCTTTGTCTTAAGTGTCATTCCTTGGATGTGGTTCCCTATTTCGCTGCTGGTGGTTGCTTACTGGAAACAATGGGTGCAGAAGGTGAAGGCCGATCCTACTATTGCAATTCTGTTGATTTGGGTGGCACTTGTGGTGCTGTTTTTCAGTATCAGTCCGGGTAAGCGTAATGTGTATATTCTGCCGGCTTTGCCTATGTTGGCGCTGGCGGCCTCAGCGGTGTTAACGGGTGTTGCGCCTAAAGTGTGGTTTGAAAAACTCGTCAGCGGATTACTGTGGTTTTTAGGTGGAGTGGTCTTGCTGGCGGGTGTGCTTGCGCTTATTCATCATCCAGCATTAGTCAAAGCCCTTGCCGACTATACCGATGATTTAACGGGTATTGGCTACCTATTTATCCTGCTTGGTCTGCTCTGGTTCCTGCTGCTTTGGCTCGCCCGTAAACAGTTTGCTCTCGTTAAGATGGGGATTATCTCTGCCTTAGGCTGGGTGCTGATCAGTACTTGGGGGTATTCTATGCTCGATGAAATGCGCACTCCTAGAAGCTTGATGCTGCATACGGCGGAGGTGATTGGCGAGGACGCTGAGCTAGGCCTAGTGAACTTTAAAGAGCAGTTTATTTTGTTCTCTCCCATGAGTGTGACGCACTTTAGTTATCTTGCTTCGGTTGAGGAACAAGAGCGTAATGCATGGCAATGGATGCAGGAAAATAAACAACGTTATTTATTAGTGCCGAGCGGGGCTGAGCTGAGTTGTTTCGATATTAAAGGCGGCAAGAGCATGGGAATGGCCCATCGTGATGAGTGGATTTTGTTATCGACCACTGAGCTTAAACCGCAGTGCGAAAAGCCCAAACGCGAATATCGTTACTTTACTGAACATCCGGGGCGCTGGTTAAAAGAGTAACCAAAATAAAGAATAAAATGCCTGCAATTGCAGGCATTTTTACGCGTTAATGAAGATGTTTAGCGTGTCTGGCAAATGCCACAGAATACTGTGGTGCGTTGACCTAAACGGATTTCACTTAATAAGTTACCGCAGCTGGTGCAGGTTTCACCGCCGCGACCGTAGACATGCAGTTTTTGGGCGAAGTAGCCCGGCTTGCCATCGGCATTGGTAAAGTCTTTCAACGTAGTGCCGCCTTGCTTAATGGCGTGGGCTAAGATTTGCTTCACTTCGGCAACTAAAACGGTCAAGCGCTCGATATCGATTTTACCTGCTTCGGCTTCTGGATGAATGCCCGCCGCAAACAGGGCTTCATTGGCGTAAATATTACCCACACCCACCACGATATGATTATCCATCAGGCAGAGTTTGATGGCCTTTTTCTTGCCCGCTAAAGCTGCCGCTAATTGTGCGACATTAAAGGCTTGAGTCAGTGGCTCTGGCCCCAGTTTGGCGAGTAATGGATGGGCTTCTTCTGGGAGTTCACACCATAGCCAAGCACCGAATCGTCTCGGATCGTTAAAACGTAAAATGCGGCCATTGGCGAGCACTAAGTCGATATGGTCATGCTTTTCCACTGGGGTATCGTGGGGCAAAATCCGTAAACTCCCCGACATGCCTAAATGCACTATGCTAGTGCCCGCATCAGTGTCGATTAACAGGTACTTAGCACGGCGACGTACTTGGCGTATGACTTGGCCGATAATTTGTTTGGCGATGTCAGGTACTGGCCAGCGCAGCGAACCATTGCGGATCACAAGATCAACCACAGTTTGCTCGACAAGGAAGGGTGCAATACCCTGACGGGTGACTTCAACTTCAGGTAATTCCGGCATGGATTCTTTCTTATCTTAAGTAAAATTGGGGACATTAAGCTGCGGGTTTCGCATCGAGGATCGGTTGCAGTTTAGCTCGTAAACTCGGAGGCACTAAATACCAATTGCCCGCGGGAGACTTTAACGCGCCTTCATTGGGGAAATAGATCCACAGCTGAGCATCGCGGATATCTGCTATCTGGATGACTAATTCTTGTGGATTATCTGTTGTTTCTGGTGCCGCCGTTAAGGGAGACACCCGTATGGTTTGCCACGCCTTTGCCCATTCATCACAGTTGAGGACTGTAGTGTCGCACTCCCATTGTGATGCTTGCTTGTGCAACCATATCCCATTGAGTTGCAGCTGTGAAAGCGGCGCATTATCGTCAAATAGCAGCTGAGCATCACTCGGAACATTATTAGTCTTGTTATCCATAAAAGTCAGCACGGCGACCATAAAGACGCAGGCGACAATAATGACGTTATTCCATTGCTTACGAGTTAAGGCCATAGAAATTTGTGACGCTAAGTATGGGGTGATGCTTCGAGTTTATCACGGCCAAATTGAGATGCTAGCCCTTAAGCGATTGAGAGGTGATGCTTAACCGCCAGTGGCGTTCATAAAGCGTAGGATTTGTACCTGATTATTGCCAAAGTCGTGTTGCTTAGGCTTGAGGTTAATGCCCGCGAGAATAGCGGCTTTAAGTCTCTCAATATCTGCGGGAAATTCCCTGACTATGCTTTTGAGATCAACAGCATGCTCATTGCCCAAACATAGCAATAATTGGCCTTCGACTGTGACGCGTACTCGATTACATTCGTGGCAGAAGTTGTGGCTGTGGGGTGAGATAAAACCGATATGGATTGGGCTGTCGGCCATAGTGTAATACCGCGCTGGGCCGCCAGTACGTTTGTTAGATAGCTGCAGCGGATAGCGACTTTCTATGATGGCTTTGACTTCATCGCTGCTGCAATGACGGGCACGTTTACGCTCATCTATTTCGCCAAGCGGCATTTCTTCGATAAAGGCGATGTCTAAACGGCGACCACGGCAGAAATCAACTAAATCAATGACTTCATTATCGTTCTGCTGTTTTAAAATTACCGCATTAATCTTGATACGTTCAAAGCCCGCCGCAATGGCGGCATCGATACCGTCGATGACTCTGTCTAACTTGCCGTTACGTGTTAACTGGGTAAACAATGTGGGGTTTAAAGTATCTAGGCTGATATTGAGGCGCTTTAATCCTGCAGCAAACATGGGCTTAGCGAACTTTGTCAGCCTTGAACCATTAGTGGTCATGGACAAATCTGTCAGCCCAGGCAGTTTGCCAAGTAGACTCACTAGCTGATCGCAATCGGTGCGAACTAAGGGCTCGCCGCCAGTCAGGCGAATTTTAGTCACACCAAGCTCGGTAAAAGCTTGGGCAATCCAAGCTAACTCTTCGAGGTGGAGTACGTGGTCCTTTGGCAGAAAACAGGGATCTTCCGTCATGCAATAGACACAGCGAAAGTCGCAGCGGTCGGTGACCGAGAGCCGTAAATATTCGACCTTACGGCCAAAGGAATCCACCATTAGACTCATAAAAACTCACTGGATCTTAAAGCAGATCCGCAAAGGGTTGAATAAACACAGTTTCACCTGCATTCACGGCTTCTGCATCATCGCCTATGATGATGAGACAATTCCCTTTGACCATTGAACTTAACATCCCGGAACCTTGGTTGCCCGTGCTACTCACGTGCAGGCGTCCATCTTTGCCAAGCTGATAAATCCCGCGAATAAATTCGGTGCGGCCTTGGCGACTTCGCAGAGTTTCATCGCTTATTGCGGGGAATAGCTGCGCTTGCCAGTTCACTTCACCCGCCAATTTTCGCAAAGCGGGCTGCACAAATTGCAGGAAAGTGACCATTACCGCCACTGGGTTGCCCGGTAATCCGAAGAATAAGCTATCACCGATTTTACCAAAGGCGAGTGGCCGACCCGGACGCATGCTAATCCGCCAAAAATCGATTTTGCCTAAGCGGGCCAGTACGGTTTTAATGTAATCTGCATCACCGACCGATACACCGCCAGAGCTAATGACGACATCGGCAAGGGTGGCGGCTTTAGCGAGCGTCGCTTCGAGTGCGGTTTCAGAATCTTCGATAATGCCTAAATCAATAACATCACAACCAAGACGTTTCGCCATCGCTTTGATGGTAAAGCGGTTTGAGTCATAGATGCAGTTAGCTTTGAGTGTTTCGCCAGGTTGGCTCACTTCATCGCCGGTGGAGAAGACGGCAACGGTTGGGCGGCGATAGACACTCAGGCGATTGAGCCCGAGTGAAGCCAGTAAACCTTGTTCGGCGGCGCTTAGGCGAGTGGCTTTGGCGAGGGCGACTTGGCCTTGGGCGATATCTTCCCCCGCGAGGCGAACGTGTTGGCCAGAAAGAATGCGCCCTTCAAAGCTAACATTGCCGTCGACTTCTTCGGCTAGTTCACGGGGCTGCACAGTATCGGCACCCACGGGCACAGTCGCGCCCGTCATGATTCGCACGGTTTCGCCGACGTTAAGCGTGCCCGAATATTGATGACCGGCAAGGACCTCACCCACCCGTTTTAAGGTAGCAGGCATGGGGTCTTGATAGACAAAGGCGTAGCCATCCATCGCCGAATTGGTTTGTTGCGGCACGTCGACGGGAGAAATACTGTCGCTGGCCAGTACGCGGTTATCTAAGGCGTCTAAGTCAATCTCTTCGACTTCTGCCACGGGTGAAACATGGGATAAAATCTGCGCTAAACCTTGGCTGACGGTGAGGTTTTTGTTGTCGCCTATGGCGCAGGCATCTACGGCTGAAATCGGGTATTGGAGTGGTGCTTCCCAGTTTTGAGCATACTCAATGACAAAGTCGGCAATCTGGCTGACATTGTTGAGATCGAGTCGGCGCAGCTCACTTGGAAGTGCATCGCTTGGCAACTGAGTGTCATCGCAACAGGCGATGGCGAGGATATTTTCATCTTGGGTGTAGATAAAAGGTTTGCCGTGGGCGGCGCGGTGCAATTCAATTTTAGGTAAAGCGAGTTTTTTAAAGCCTTCGACGAGGACGATATCGACTTTGTCGGCTTCGATTTGCTTGAGCAAATGGACTAACTCAGGATCGCCATCGCGCGCATCTTCTGTCATCAGCGCCCAGCGCACATGGGAAGCGACCAGCATTTGCCGCGCACCCGCTTTACGCATTTCGTAACTGTCTTTGCCGGGAATATCCACGTCGAAATTATGGTGCGCATGTTTGATCACGGCTAAGCGCAGACCACGTTGATTTAGTTCGGGGATCAATTGCTTGAGTAAGGTGGTTTTCCCCGTGCCACTGTAGGCACAAAATCCGAGAACGGGAATAGCGAGCGGATTGACGAAGGGGTTACTCATTTGCACCTCTAATTTGGGTTATTGGAGCCTTAGCTATTTGGTAATTTCCATGGCCAGTCGTTGTTTTTGTTCTGGCGTATTCACATTCACAAAGGCATTGGGCTGGTCGGCGAAAGACTCCACAACGAAGTGATGCTTGGCATACCAAAAGTCCACTTTACGCTCACCCGCCTCAAGAAACGCTTTCATCGAGTCACGTAAGCTGGGTTTTAACAGTAAGACGACGGGTTGTTCATATTCACCGTCACTGGCGACGGCGATCTCCGCATCTTCAGCCTTAATCGCTGCCAGCATACGCGGCACAAGGTCGGTTGGTAGCAGTGGGCAGTCGCAGGGCACCACCAATAAGTAGTCTGCATCCGTTTGGCCCATTGCGGTGATCATTCCCGCCAAGGGGCCGAGGAAACCAGTATGTTCATCGCTTATCACCTTAAAACCGAACTCAGCATAACGTGTTTGGTTGCGATTTGCGTTGATCAGGATCTCCTTAACCTGAGGTTTTATTCTGTCTATTGTGTGCTTAATCATGGCTTCGCCGTTTAATTCGACGAGACCTTTATCGTCGCCGCCCATGCGACGCGCCATGCCACCGGCGAGAATAACGGCATCAATTTGCGATGACATATAAAGACTCCTGTGCTGGCAAAGATTCTGGGTGTTGATAAGAGGTCGTCACTCGTTCGCCTTCTATGTGCCACTGCTGTTCGCAGATGGAGGTTAACGCGCAATTCTGATGACTACTCAACAACATACCTGTGCCTTCGTGTTTGAGTTGTTGGATCATTTTTAATACTAGCTCTTGGGAATCCTTGTCCATATTGGAGGTCGGTTCGTCGAGCATTAACAGTTTAGGTTGTAGGATCCAAGCGCGTGCAATGGCGAGCCGCTGTCTTTCGCCGCCAGAGAGATTACTAGCTCTGGCGTGTAGCAGCGACCCTAGCTGCGCCATCTCAATCGCTTGAGTAATACGTTGTTTCGCCTTGGCTTTTGTTTCTGAACTGAAATTCAGCCCATAGGTGAGATTATATTCCACTGTGCCGTCGAACAAATAAGGATGTTGGTGCAGATAAACGGCTTTGCCTAATAAGGGATTGCGTCGCCACCAAGCATTTTTGGCAAAACCCACAGTCTCAATTTTACCTTTAGTTGGCGCCATCAAGCCCGCAAGAATTTTCATCAAGGTCGATTTACCTGTGCCGTTGTCGCCTTGCAGATAAATCACATCCCCTTGGCAGAGCGATAATGCGTCGGCCTTGAATAACAGGCGCGCGCCGAAGGACATTTCTAAGTCACGGGCGATCAGTTTGACCTTAGTCATTGCTTAATGGCTCCTTGGCATGGCTTTGCCGCGTAAACCACCGAGGGCAAAGTTGAGGATCAAGGCCAAGATTAGCAGCACTAGCCCGAGGGCGATAGCTTGGGCGAAGTCGCCTTTGCTGGTTTCGAGTGCGATAGCTGTGGGTATGTTACGGGTTACGTTTAAAATATTGCCGCCGACCATCATAGAGCAACCCACTTCGGTCAAAATACGACTAAATGCCGCGACAATCGCCAGCAGTAAGGGCATACGTAGCTCGCGGCAGACAGTCCACACTGCGCGGCACCAAGAGGCACCTAAAGTGCGTGAGGTTTCCCATGCTCTACGGTCAACGCTAGTAAAGGCGGCTTGGCTCATCGCAATCAGTACCGGCGCGCAGATCAACATTTGCCCGAGGATCATACCTTCTTGGGTAAATAACCATTTTAGATCGCCCAAGGGGCCATTGCGGGTAAGTAATAAATAAACCAGTAGACCAATAACAACAGTGGGGATGGATTGCAGAGTTTGAACTAAATTAGTGACGATCCATTTGCCACGAAACGGCGCAAATGCCAGCACAAAGCCGAGTACCATAGAAGGCACCAGCGTGATGAGCAGCGCCGCGAAAGAAACCGAAAACGAGATCGAAATGATGGACCAAACGTCGGGGTCTAAAGAAAACAGCAGGCTTAACGCCTGCTGTAATAGTGCTAGCCAGCCGTCGCTCATTCGCTATAAGTTGCCTTGAACAATTGCTCGCCATCAACTTTGAAGTTATTGATCATGCTTTGACCTTTTTTGCTGATCAACCAGTCACTGAACGCTTTAGCGCCTTTGTGGTTTAGATCTGGGTACTTAGCAGAGTTGATCAGGATAACTTGGTATGGATTGGCTAAGGTTTTGCCGCCATCGAAATCAACACCAAGATCTAGCTTAGTTTTGTAAGCTACAAAAGTACCACGGTCAGACAGAGTGTAACCTTGCATTTCGTTTGCCATTAGCAGGGTTTTGCCCATGCCTTGACCTACTGAAGTGTAACCTTTGAAATCGGGTGTCACACTTGCCGCTTTCCATACTTCTAACTCTTTGATGTGAGTGCCTGAATTGTCACCACGAGAGATAAAAGGTACGCCTGATTTTGCAATTTTAGCGAAAGCTTCTTCGGCATTTTTGCTGTCACGGATTTTTGCTGGGTCATTTTTAGGGCCCAGTACCACGAAATCATTTTCCATGATGCCACGGGGCTCAACACCAAAACCGTCGGCGACGAATTTAGCTTCGGCACTTGGCGCATGAGTCATAACTAAATCCACGTCACCTTGCTCACCCAGTTTCAGGGCTTTACCTGTACCAGTGGCGATAACTTGAACCTTGTAGCCAGATTCACTTTCAAACTTAGGTAACAGTTCTTTTAATAGGCCTGAGTTTTCAGTGCTGGTGGTAGTGGCTAACTTGATAACTTCAGTCGAGTGAGCGGGTAAAACGGTGAACATACTGGCTGCAACAACCAGGCCCAGTAGTGACTTAATATGAGATTTCATGTTTAGCATGGGTACTCCTTGGCGAAAAATAGGATTCCAACTCAAATGCCTACTGAGTGGAAGGTCTCGTAAATTGTAATACGTTCGGTTGAAAGCAAATTAGATGCCAAGCTGAGAATGCGGTCATTTTCTTCACAGCTTAACCTAATTTGTGAGCTTGATCCCAAGCTTAACAAATACTCTACAGACAAATTGTCTCAGCACCTACTTCCTGTGGTTCATAGTGACCTATTCATCTATTTTCAGTGCTAGAATTGGTCGCAAATGAGTCAAAATGTCCAGAAGCAGACAATATGAGCCAGATAGATAATAACCTCAAGCCTCTTCCATCGGCAGTATCGGTACTGATTGTTGATGATGAACCCGGAATGCGCAGTTTTTTAAATAAGGCACTCTCGAAGAAATTCGCCTTAGTCGAAACAGCGGGCAGTATCGAAGATGCGGAGCAGCTACGTAGCCGCTGCCATTTCGATTTGCTGATCGTCGACATTCGCCTCCCTGGCCGCTCAGGTATCGAATGGCATGAAGCGCTAGATGAGCAGGGTCGTCGTTCGGACATCATTTTTATGACTGGCTATGCCGACATGGAAGTGGCGATTACTGCGCTGCGCGCGGGTGCGTCTGACTTCATCATGAAACCTTTCCACCTTGAGCAGATGATGACAGCGGTCGATCGTTGTATCGAACGCCGCCTGCTCAAACGCGAAAACTTGATGCTGCGCCGTGAGGTTTCAATCGGTTACTCATCGACCATTATTGGCAGCAGTGAGGCCATGAAGTCGGTGAAACATATTATCGAACGTGTGGCGCCGACCAATGCGGTTGTGCTGATCCAAGGTGAGTCGGGTACGGGTAAGGAATTAGTTGCACGCCAACTACATTTACTCAGTGGACGTCAGGGACCTTTTGTCCCAGTCAACTGTGGCTCTATCGCTCCTGAATTGCTCGAAAGTGAACTGTTTGGTCATACCGCTGGTGCATTTACTGGTGCCAAAGGTAATCGTGAAGGTTTATTCAGTTTTGCCTCGGGCGGGACGATTTTCCTCGATGAAATTGGCGAAATGCCACTGAAAATGCAAACGGCATTGCTCAGAGTATTAGAGCAAAAAGCGATTCGCCCAGTGGGCAGCGAGAAAGAAGTGAACATCGATGTGCGAGTGATCGCGGCCACCAACCGCACTTTGATTGATGAAGTAGATGCGGGGAATTTCCGCCGTGACTTATATTATCGACTGAATGTGCTCGATATTTTAATCCCGCCATTACGTGACAGACCCGAAGATGTGGTCGAGTTAACCCATCACTTCACCCGTCAACTCGCCGCCGAATTAGGGGTTAGAGAAGTCGTGTGGAGCCATGAGGACATGGTGAAGTTGCAACAACACGAGTGGCCAGGCAATATTCGCGAGCTGCGCAATATGATTGAGCGCTGTATTTTGCTCGGCAAGCCGCCTGCGGAATATTGGAAACAACAGCTGAAGAGTGAGTCTTTATCGACATCGGGTTATCCATTGGATTGGCCATTAAAAGAAGTCGAAAAACACCATGTGACCAGCGTTGTGGACTTACATTCTGGCAATAAGTCTGCCGCGGCGAGGGATTTAGGCGTTTCGCGTAAGACCTTAGATCGTAAGTATAAAGAGTGGTTTGATTTCAGCGGCGATCAGGAGTCATAGGGTGTCATTCTTCACTCACTTTTTTGGTGTCAGTTGGCAGCAAATGCAGGCCAAGGTGCGCTATCGCATATTAATCCTGACATTACTGCCTATTCTGCTGACACTGGTGAGTTTAGTGTTTATCACTATTTACTGGAATATCAGTTATACAGGTAAGCAGCTGTTTATGAAGGTTAAAGCTGACTTATCTGTTGCCGAAAATACCTTGCAGCAAGTGCAAGTACGGCAAGAAAAACAACTCGAACGTGTGGTAACGTCTTGGACCTTTCAAAATGATTTTAGGCCACTTTTCAGTGGTAAAGAATTAACTGGTGAAGTCATCCACAGAGCCAGTCTCGACGCATTTCTCCTGGAACAGAAAAAACAACTTAACCTCGATTATCTGCGTCTCGTCACTGTCGCCGAAGCGGCCGCTGACACTGATTTACGGCAGATCCTCCCAAAGATAAACGGTTTATTACCTTATTCCGGCTTGATGGTGTTGCCGCCCGAACGCTTATCTCGCATCGACCCAGAATTAGCGGTCACTGCGAGCATCCCGATAGTCGCGACTTTGCGGGCGCAGAGCCCGACAAAAACCGTTGAAGAACGCGGTTTATTGAGCCGTAGTCTACTGCCCGTGCCTGATATGCAAGGTAAAGTGGCGTGGTATCTGGATGGCGGGATTCTATTCAATCGTGACATTCGGATTGTCGACCACATTCGTGATCTGGTGTACGACAAGGGCACCTTGCCCGAGCGCTCCATCGGCACTGTAACCATCTTCTTAGATAACATCCGTATCTCCACTAACGTGCCGCTGCACTTTTATCCGACGGGCAACGAGACGCAAGGTCGCGCGCTGGGCAGTTTAGTGTCGGAGGAAGTTAAGGAGAAAGTGTTAACCCAAGGCGAGCAATGGGTCGATCGTGCCTTCGTGTTTAACGATTGGTTTATATCCGCTTATGCTCCCTTGGAAGATATTCGTGGCCAGCGTGTTGGCATGATCTATACGGGGTTTTCTGAGTCGCCTTTTATCCATAATTATTTATTAAATATCATAGAGCTAGGCACGATTCTAATGTTGGTTCTGTTGGTGTCAGGCTTGCTGGTTTATCGCGGCGCCTATAGCTTGTTGCAGCCGATCGAGCGTATCCACCATGTTGTTCAAGCGGTGCAGTCGGGGCGCAATATTCGTATCGGCGCTTTAGGGTTAGATAGGGATAACGAGTTATCGAACTTGGCCGAGCAGTTCGACAGTATGCTCGATCTGCTGCAGCGCCGAAATGCTCAGATCCAAGCGGCGGCAGAGCAGCTTGAAATGAAGGTCGAAGAGCGTACCCGCAGCTTGCAGGACAAAACCTTAGAGCTGCAACGTAACGTGGCGTTACTGAATGAAACACGTCAACAGCTCGTCACCAACGAGAAGCTTACCGCTCTGGGTGAGTTGACCGCAGGTATTGCCCACGAAATCAATAATCCGACCGCCGTTATCCTCGGCAACATGGAGTTACTGCGCTACGAGCTTGGCGATAATGCTGAAGTGGTAAAAGAAGAAATTGATCTCGTGATTCAACAGGTGGGGCGGATCAGCACCATTATCCGCAGCCTGTTGCAGTACAGTCGTCCGGGCGAATTTAACGCCCCGCTAGAAATGCATCCGATTACCCCCATTATTGAAGAAATGCTGGTGTTAGTGCGGCATTCGATTCAGAAACAAGAAGTGGTTTTGATCACTGAGTTAAACGCCAGCTGTCCAGTGCAGGTCAATCGACCGCAGTTGCTGCAAGTCTTGATTAATCTGGTGGTAAACGCGGCGCATGCGATGGACGGTAAAGGACGTATCTGGGTGCGAACCTATGATTGGGTGCAGCAAGATATGCCGATTGGCGTCAAAATCGAAGTGGAAGATGAAGGTTCTGGAATTGCACCAGAGCAGCTAGGGCGGATTTTCGACCCCTTTTACACCACGCGTAAGGATGGCACTGGTTTAGGGCTTTCGCTCAGTTACGGCATTATTAAACGGATTGGCGGCACGATAGAAGTGAGCTCAACCTTAGGTAAAGGCACATTATTTACCATAGGTTTGTACCATGAGGCGAAGGAAGATCAGCAAAATAATCCCTACGAGGGCTTACATATTGCGGGCAACTACAGCGACATGTCTGCCGATTAGCTTACCGATGAGTTTTACCGAGTGAGATATGGCAGCTTGCCGTATTCGATTGATTACCTATCATTAAAATATGGCTGCAGTTGTTAGTTCTGCTTTATGTGGCTTTGCATCACCGAATTTTAGGCAAAAAAAAGCCGGATGATGAATCCGGCCACAAAGAGTGTGTGTGAGCAATGTCGTGCTTGCAAACTCAGGAGCTCCGTAACAACGTCGATTACCAGTCATCGTTGTTAAAGATGAGTTTTGGAACGCACGTTAACGATAATCATTCTCAATCGTGTTTGCAAGCTATTTATTAAAAAAAAGTGCACATCTATACAAATATCGTTTCGCTCTCATCTATTAACGGTTTAGATCGACTTACGTAGATGCAGTTTATGGTTGGTTAAGCTTTTTGGATCGGCGTTGAGCTCGGTAATTAAATATTGATTACTGATCAACAAATTAAGCATCGCAGGGAAACGGTTCATCGTTTTCACCTGAATATGGTTATAGCCTTGACGGCGTGCCCAGGTTTCTTGGTATTCGAGTAGACTCTGCGCTAAGCCTAAACGTCTAAAATCGGAGGCAACGCCACCTAACCAGCTATAAAATATAGCCTCTTCTTGCTCGTAACCCAGTTTAAATCCCGCCAGTTCACCTTCCACATACGCGACTAAGATCAAACACTTCTTGCCCTGTAAGCGCTGATTTAACACTTCGCTGGTGAGGGGACGATCGAGTTCAGGGATTTGTTTGCTAAGTTCGATAAGCTGAGTGGCTAACTCGGGAGTCAAACCTGACTCTGCTTTAATTTCGATAGAATACATTGCTTGCTCTCATAAAAAATCAGCCCCACTCGCGCGTTAACAGGAGCAGGGCTGAACTATTAACTGGTCAAATTATAACAGGTCTGGCCAGTTGAGTTAATCAGGAAATTGATTCTTGCGGATTGGTGCGCAAAATCTTGTCTTGTAAGACTTTTAGCAGAACTCCGTAGGCAGGCAGGAAAAGGCCTAAGCTAACGATCAGCTTAAAACCGTAATCGACAGTGGCGATTTCGGGCCAATTGGCCGCCATAAAGCTATCGGAAGAGGCGTAAAAGGCGATACTGAAAAACACTAAGGTATCGACCAGATTACCCACTAAGGTCGATGCTGCAGGCGCGACCCACCAAGAGCGGCTCGTTCGCAGACGGGCAAAAACCTTAATATCCATTAACTGGCCAATCAAATAAGCAGCAAAGCTGGCGAAGGCGATTCGGAACACAAAGGTATTCCACTCAGCAAGTGAGTCAGCGCCTTGGAAGCTACCTTGATGGAACACGACTCCCATCACGTAGGAAATCATCAAAGCGGGAACCATAGCTTTGAGTATGATGCTACGTGCGGCTTGTTGGCCAAAAATACGGACAGTGAGATCTGTGGCTAAGTACACGAATGGAAAGCTAAATGCGCCCCAGGTTGTGTGGTAACCAAATAGCTGAAATGGCAATTGTACTAAGTAGTTGCTGACGCAAATAATCAGTATGTGGAATCCTACTAATAGGAATAAGGCGCGGCGAAGCTGCGCTGTGGTTAACATTAACATATGTGGCCTTTTTAGTTGTGTAGGGCGGGGTGAGGGAACCCGCTAATTTTCAATTTATTATGTTTACGACAATATCACCGAACATTACCGATCGCAGCGAGGCGAAATCGGGTCGCCATTATAGTGGTCGAGTTTTAAGATGCAAGCCTGCTGTTTAAATGTACGCATAGAATGAAAACTCTTCTACACTTTGTGTACGTCGAAGGAGGATAGCCATGAGACGATTCTTTGCTATTTTTTGCTTACTTTTAGCCGTGTTACCTGTATCCATTTGCGCCGCCCAGCCGATTGTCGTCAATGTAGCGACGGCATCGTGGGATGATTTTGCCAATCGTGATGAAACGGGCTATTACTTCGAGTTACTTCAGCGGGTTTTCCCTGAGCCAGAATGGCAACTCAAGGTGCAGTTTATGCCCTTTGCCCGTAGCCTTTATCTGGTTGAGCATAATCGTACCGATATCACCCTCAGCGTTTATAAGGGAGATACTAAAAAGGCGCTGTTAACTGAGAATACGGTTGAAGTGGATTCTATCGATGTAGCGGTGACCGCCGAGTTAGCGGCGACTTGGACAGGGCTTGAGAGTCTATCCCATAAGAGGGTTCAGGCCATGTTGGCCTATCGATACAATATGTTGACTCCCGTGCCCATGTACTACGAAGAAAGTAGCGATATGCTGACTATGCTCAATAGCTTAAATGCAGGGCGCATAGATGCCGTGCTGGATTATAAATCTAATCTGCTTATGTATGTGCCTAAGCTGAAGGCGCCACAAAATTTTGTGATTATTCAAGGCGTACTCAAGGCCGAAACCTATTTCGCCTTTGCTAATACTGAAAAAGGTCAGATGCTGAAACAACACTTTGACCTTGCACATAAACGTTTAATCGATTCGGGTGAACAGGACAGGCTTTACCTTGAAACGCTTGAAAAACGAAGGGTTGATGGTGAAAAATAGACCTTAGGCTTATTACATTTCGAACAGAATCGACATGATAGTCGCGAGTTTATTTTCAAGCTCTTGCCACTCAGCTTCGGGCTCAGAACCCGCAATAATTCCCGCCCCCGCAAATAGGTTAATCCGACCCGGTTCGATCAACGCACTGCGGATAGCCACCGAAAACTCACTCTCATACTTATTGAAATAACCGCAGGCACCAGCGTACCAGCCACGAGTATAACCTTCGCGCTGACGAATAAAGTTCAATGCCGAATGTCGCGGCAAGCCACCCACAGCAGGGGTTGGATGCAGAGCTAGCAACAGTTGGAAATCATTCACGCCCGGCTTTAGTTCGGCTCGAATCGCGCGGTGCAAATGTTGAATATGATTCAGTTTAAAGATGGTCGCTAATTCATCGGCGCCGACATAATTGCTCAGCGGCGTGAGCATATTTACTATATGGCTACGAACGAGTTGGTTCTCTACGCTATTCTTGTTGTCTTCTAACAAGGCATTCGCCAGCGCAATATCTTCTTCTTGGCTCAGGCCGCGCACTGTCGTACCTGCTAACGCCTCAGTGAATAATTCCTGCTGACGGCGGCGGAACAAACGCTCCGGTGAGCAAGAGATAAAAGTGCGTTCTGGGCTGAATTGAAAGCCAAATTGGAAGCTGTTGGGATTACGTCCCTGCCAGCACGCCAGTACCATCCAAGGATCGATAGGTTCGTTCACTTCAAGCTGAGTTAAGCGGGATAACACCACTTTTGGGGTGTCTTGATTGAACTTTGGCTCGACCACTTGCTCGACTAATGTCTTCCAGCGTTCAAAATCAGGCTTGTCACTACGGCCAAGTGGAACGATTTTCTTCGGCGGCGAGAGTGGTTTCGCGGGCATCACAGCTTCGATAGCGGCGATGGCCTTGTCGATTTCGCTATGGTGATCATTCTCGGCAAAATTAAGATTCACCAACAGACTAAACTTGCTACCGCTGCGTCTAAATTCAATGCGCGGCAGGATAAAGCGACTATTACCGAACTCTGGCCAAGATTCTATGGTGCGATCGAAGGCAACGCCGCCGTAGTAACGAATATTTTGATTCGTCGATAAGGCTCGCTGCTCTTGGTAGGCCATGGCCAGTTGTTGATCGTTAATACCGGTTTCAAATCTGAAGTCTTTACACGCCCCAATCGCCGCGACTTCTTCGATTCTGTCGCGCCCATGCCAGTAGATACGCGGAAATTGCGTCTGCGATGCCAACCATGAAATTAAAGGCATAGCGACAGTATTAAGTGACAACTGCACTATCGGCTCCGTCGGCGGAACTTGCTTTAATTGAATGAGTTTGTCGATGAGAGACTTAAGGTCTTCAGACAGGGCATGAACGGGCAAATAGAACTCCAAAGCAAAGATAAGGGATGAAGGCGAAAGCTGAAGGTCACTCTGTCAGCGTCAATGAATTCGACTCAGGTTAATGTACTCTTTTTCAAGTCATTACCTTTAGTTGATTCAGCCTGTAAATAAGAATCTTTCGCTCAAATTAAAGGCCACGGTCGAGTGTGTCAAGATGTAAGCCCCCAGCGTGTGACTTTCGCCATAGTCTCATTTTACGCTGATAAAAAATGTGACTTGAGTGGGTCTTTTTGTCGGGCAAGTCACCCTCGGTGGACATTTTGTCTCTTAGTCGCTAAATATACTTTCCCTTTGTCGTAATTAGTCGATCTAGGTTGGTTTTTAAACGTTTTTCGGTTGAGACAGAATAATCGCGGTCCACAATAGCTGGCACATCTTAAATTTTCTACGTGACAAGTTAGATGTCTATTAACGTATGACTCGCCGTGGGAATGAAAAGACAAGTAGGGTGAAGCCTTGTCATAGGCTGTTCGTTAGATCTTTATAGGCAGATATAGCATGAAACTCTTAGCGCTCGAAGGCGTTAGCTTCAACTATGGCAGCCAGTTACCGACTGTATTGCAGGAGGTAAACTTGGCCATTGGCACCGGCCAATGCCATTGCGTGAGCGGTCCTACGGGCTCTGGGAAATCGAGTCTGCTAAACCTACTGGCGGGCGTGTTAAATCGCCCGCATGAAGGTGACATCTGGCGTTACCCACAACTGGTTACGGGTCTGGTGATGCAGGACCCGCAAACTCAGCTCCTTCGGCAAACCGTTGGTGCCGAAGTGGCTTTCGCCTTAGAAAACCTCGGTATTCCCGCTGAGCAAATGCTACCTAAAGTGCAATTGGCTCTGCGGCGCGTGGGCTTGTATCTGCGTCTCGATACCCAAGTCAGCACGCTTTCCCTCGGCCAAAAATATCGTCTAATGATTGCCGCCCAACTGGTGTGCGAGCCACATTTACTGCTGCTCGATGAACCTTGGGCGCAACTCGATGATCACGGTGTGAGTGAGCTGCTGGTCGTGCTTCGCAATCTTATTCAAGATGGCATGGCGCTAGTGTTGGTTGAACATAACGCTGCGGCCTTCGCTGAGATTATTCAGCATTACTGGCAGTTAGAGGCGGGCAAGCTATCCGAAGGCATCTATACCGTGAACGATGCGCCGCAAATTGAGGCGCCTGCGTGGCGAAATCAGCCTAAGTTTGAGCATTTAGGCAAAGTCTTGGTCAGCGCCGAAGCCTTTGATTTTGGGTTCGATGCTTGCCCTACATTATTTGCGTGTCCGCAGGGATTTCAACTGCAGGCGGGTGAGATAGTGACCTTAGTGGGAGATAACGGCTCAGGTAAAACTAGTTTGTTGAAAACCATAGCGGGCGTACTCAGTTCAAGACAGCGTCTTCCGCTTAAAGTGCTCGGGCGAAGACCTAAGCTGGGGATTTATGGCGCTGAGCTGGGTCTGCTGATGCAAAGGCCGAGTCGACAATTATTCGAGACCAGCGTGCTCGCCGAAATGCAGTTTAGCCTTAGGCGTTTTGAACTTCCCAAAGAACGCGCGGCGCAGATGTTGGATGAATTGGATTTATTTAGCTTAGCTCTGCTGTCGCCCCACAAATTATCCTACGGTCAACAGCACTTGATTGCCTTAGCGTCACTCGCCTGTTTACGCCCTAAAGTATTGCTTTTGGACGATCCATTGGCGGGGATGGATAAGCATTACTACGGCAAAGTGTGGTACTTGCTGAAGCGGTTAAGCTCGCAAGGTTGCGCTATTTTGCTCAGCAGTCACAGAAGCATTGAACACAGCGCTGTATCACGGCAATTGAGTTTGCGTAATGGTTTATTGATGGAGGAATTGATTGAAACAGGAGAGCGTTATGTGGGCTAGTTGTCGGCGCCTACGCGCGTGATGGTCGCCGGTTTTGAATGCCTAGCCCTTAGGCATTTATTGAAAAAGTGAGAGTGTGAAATGGGCCTTGCCTAAGCCTTAAGCCCTTATTCCATCGCATTCTGTTTAGGGTATTTTGTTTACCAAGAAAGTCTATGGTGATTTTCTAATGCGCGGCTTAGAATGCCCCTCACGTCTGTTCTATAATAATCAAGAATAACAACAGAACATTTGAGCGTAGGTCGCTTTTATGTCGTATGGTTAAGTTGATATTTTATTCGGGCACATCATCCTTGGGGTTGTAGATATGAGTGAGTCGGCAGAATCAGTTGAGCTTATCAAATTACCTGTGTCGCAATTGACATTAGGTATGTTTGTCAGTGCCATAGACAAAAATGATAAAGGTCAACTTGCTATTGCAAATGCTGGACAAATTAAGCACAAGGATGCGATTTTAAAACTGGCCAAAAGCGGTATTAAATTTGTTTGGGTAGACGCCGAGCGTTCGGCAGAACATTGCGGTTTAAAGAAAAAAGCCACTAACGATAGTCAAACCGACAATCGAAAAGCGCCAGTGAGTCGCGATAAGCAACAAGCTCAAGCTAAGGTTATGCTGACCGAAGCGAAAGATCTTATTCGTAAAGTGTTATCCGAAACCTTCGAAGGTAAAGCCATCGAAGTTGCGCCCTTCGAAGCGTTAGCCGATACCATGATTGAGTCTGTCATGTTAGATGCTGATGCACTTAAATGTATGTCTGCGCTCCGTTCAAAAGATGCCTATCTACTCGAACATTCAGTGAATGTCGCCTTTCTGCTGGTAACCTTTGGCAAATACCTACAGCTCGATCGTGATATGCTGCGGCAAATGGCGGTCGGTGGGATTTTGCACGATATTGGCAAGATTAAAGTCGATAATAAAGTGCTGCACAAGCCGGGTAAACTGACACCAGAAGAGTTCGAACATATGAAGCTGCATCAAGTGTATGCGCTTGAAATTATGAACGAAACTACTGGTCTGTCGCAGATCAGTAAAGATATCTGCTTGATGCACCACGAAAAGTTAGATGGCCGTGGTTATCCAAGGGGCTTGAAAGACGATGAAATCCCTCGCCACGGTCGTATGAGCTGTATCGTCGATATCTTTGATGCGTTAACCGCGACGCGCTGTTACAAAGAGGCCATGAGTCCTGCCGCAGCTTTTAAAATTTTACTCAGTCTGACGCCATTTCACTTAGATCAACAATTGGTCTACGAGTTTATTCGTTGTATCGGTATTTACCCTGTGGGTTCCTTAGTTGAATTATCGGACGGCCGAATTGGTATTGTCTGGGCTTCGAAGGACAGAGATGCACTGCATCCAATCGTAAAGTGCTTTTATTCTTTAAAAGTAAAACGTTACACAGATGTCGCTATGGTGGATTTATTAAAATCTGAGCTGTATATCGAGCGCGGCGTGTCACCGAGTTCATTGGATATTGATCCAACGCCTTTCTATTAATCCTCAAATCTTGTCTCTAATGCCGGTCATCTAAGTCGATGGCTGGTGCGAACGATTGCAGAGCCTGCGCTAAAAACCGTAAACTGAATGTCTTCTCCTGTCTGGCAATGCGATGAACAGTGCTATGAAATCATTATTTCCTATTTTTATCATTCTCTTATCTTTGGCTTTATTAATCCCTGGGGTGACTCAACCTATTTTGAGTATTAGCGGCACTATCGATAAGGCCAAGCTGACCGAGCAGGGCATAGAGCAAGTTGCTCAACGTTTCGATGAAGACTCGGGGCGCGACAGCGCTCGCGGCATGCTGAGTATGGTCAGTGGTTTGCTGGGGCTGAGTAGCCTTAAGGGAGAAGTCGAAGTGTTGCAGAAAACCCGCAGTATTTGGGGAACGGTAACCGAACTTTATCACTCTGGAAATGGGCTTGTCGCGGGATTAGTGATGTTATTCAGCGTGGTGGTGCCGGCCTTTAAGTTGAGTTTAATGCTGGCACAGCAATGTGTGAGTTCGATTGGTCTGAAACTGAGGATTAATGCCGTCGTCAATGCACTCGCTAAGTGGTCGATGGCCGATGTGTTTGTGGTGGCGCTGATCATCACCTTTATGGCGGGGAACGCCTCAGGCGGTATGGGGGAAATGCTGAAAACACAGGCGCAATTTGAAAACGGTTTTTACTTTTTTACCGCTTACTGCATTTTATCGATTTTGAGTGGTTTTTTAGTGCGGCGTCCTACGCCAATTTTGTAGCGAGTTTATAAGGCATCCCGACCTTAGCGATAAGGTCGGATGCCTAGATTTAACCGCGCAGTGAGTTAGGACAAGGTGCCATTTTGATAAATGGGCATAATCCAATAGCGGCAGGGATTATGTTTGCAGACCAAAGCCAGTGCAGCGAGCAGCGCCGCTTGTTGCGCAGCGGGGTGCATGATTTCGAATTTACAAAACTCCCGATAACCTTCCACTTGTTCCTTGATATTAAAATGGCTGTGTTCACGGCTAAAACCACAAATATTCCCTAGGCTAAAACCCGACAGAAACTCCAACTCTATCAAGGTATCGACTATGTCGCCCTTAATATCATTTTGGGCGATCAGTACTAACAGTTGTTCTGTGCTCATTTACGTTTCTCCAGCCAAAAATACAGAATTGGCAGTAAATACAGTGTGGTAATGGTTGAAGTGAGCAGACCGCCAATCACCACAATCGCTAAAGGTTTTTGAATTTCAGCCCCAGGGCCCGAGGCAAACACCAGCGGCATAAGACCAAACATCGCCGTAGTCGCTGTCATCAAAATGGGGCGTAAACGCCGCGCCGCACCTTGTTCTACCCGTTCGCGCAGGTTGCTGAACATGTGCTTGGTTTGTTCGTAATAGCTGACCATCACCACGCCATTGAGCACAGCGACGCCGAGCAGGGCGATAAAGCCAACCGAAGCGGGCACTGACAAATATTCCCCTGACAAATACAGGCTAACTATGCCGCCCATCATAGCGAAGGGAACGTTGGCGAGGATTAAGCCCGCTTTGGCCAGTGAGCCAAATGTCGTAAATAAAATCAGGGTGATCAGTGCGATAGCAATGGGGATCACTAGTAGTAAATTGCTGGTGGCTCGCTGTTGGTTTTCAAACTCACCACCAAAACTCACGCTATAACCGCTCGGGAGTTTGATTTCCTTTGCGATTTTAGCGTTGAGCTCTTCTACAAAACTCACGATATCGCGACCCTGCACGTTGGTGGTGATCACTGAAAAGCGATTCCCTTGCTCACGATCGATAAGGATGGGGCCTTGCTTATAGCTTAAGGTGGCGACATCACTCAGGCGTTTTAAGGAGTGATCTGGCATCACCAGTAACTGATTTTTAAGCTCATTAATGCTGCTTAAGTGGCTCTGATTATTAGCCATCAGCACGGGCGTTCGTTTCTTACCCTGTAGCACTTCGGTCACTATCACGCCTTCGAGCTGACTTTTCAGGTAGCGAGCAAACTCCATGGTGCTCATGCCAAAGCCACGGGCGAGCTCGTTATCTAAGGTGAGGTTGATAAAAGGACTGCCTTCGATCATCGCCATTTTCACATCGACGCTGCCGTTGGTGGCATTAACCAGCTGTTGGATTTGGCTCGTGAGCTGACCTAAGGTGTCGATATCATTACCAAAGACCTTGATCGCTACGTCGCCAATGCTGCCGGTGAGCATTTCGGACACGCGCATTTGTATCGGTTGAGTGAAGTTAAAATTAACGCCGGGATAGTCCAATAACACAGTGCGGATCGCATCGATAAGCGCTTCTTTATTTGCAAAGCGCCATTCGCTGCGGGGCAAAAGTTCTAAGAACACATCGGTTTCATTGAGTCCCATGGGATCTAAGCCGATTTCATCCGCGCCAGTACGCGCCACCATTTGTTTGATTTCAGGAACTTTAGCCAGCAAAGTTTGCTGAATCTGCTTGTCGATGGCAATCGAAGCCTCGAGCGAAATCGACGGGGATTTCTCTAGCTGCAGAATAATGTCGCCCTCATCTAAGGTCGGCATAAAGGTTTTTCCCACTAACCCGAACAAGCCTAAGCTGACGATAAGCAAGCTAAAGGCGATCACTATAAAGCGTTTTTGATGGCTAAACGTGCCCTTGAGGCTGCCCAGATAAAGCTGTTTAAGCTTTTCAATCGCCTTAGGTTCCTTGGCGGCTTTTTCGTTGACGAGATAAGAAGCGATAACCGGAATAACAGTTAACGACAACACCAGCGCCGACAGCATGGCAAACACGATAGTGACCGCAACTGGGGTAAAGAGTTTACCTTCGAGCCCGCTCAAGGTCAGCAAGGGCGAGAACACTATCATGACGATCACTGTGCCCGACACCACGGGAATGGCAACGTCCTTGGTCGCGCGAAAAATCAAATGCAGCCGCGGTAATCTCTGCTTTGTGGCGATGAGATTCACCATGTTTTCAACTACGACCACAGATGAATCCACTAACATGCCGATGGCGATAACCAGCCCGCCTAGGCTCATTAAGTTCGCAGAAAGATTGAAGTAATCCATCATCAAAAATGTCATCAGCGCGGCGAGTGGCAGCGAGAGTGACACGACTAATGCGGCGCGCACGTTACCTAAAAACAACGCCAGCAAGATGATCACTAGCACTACGGCTTCGAATAAGGCATTGGAGATAGTATCTATCGCGGTATTGATCAGATTTGCGCGGTCGTAAAAGGTGTTTATCTGGCTCCCTTCTGGCAAGGTTAGGCTGATTTGATCGAGCTTTTCCTTAATATTTTTGACCACTTGTGCGGTATTGGCGTCTTTCAGGGCGATGATTAACGCTTCGGCGGTTTCGTTGCCGTCTTTCGTGACTGCGCCATAACGGGCTAAGTGGCCAATTTGAATATCGGCTAAATCCTGCAGTCGATACACTCTGGCATCATCGGCCTTGATCACTAATTGTTTGAGCTCGTCGATGTCATCGATGCGGCCTTCGGCGCGCACTATTATGGTGTCTGTGCCAATGGTGAGCTTGCCTGCACCTTCGTTGTGATTATTCTCAACGATCGCCTGTTGCAGCGCCGCAAAGCTCACGCCCGCAGCCGCCATGGCCGCAGGTTTAGGGGTCACACTAAAGCTTTTGGCATAGCCACCGAGGATATTCACATCGGCGACACCCGCAACGGTGCGTAGCAGTGGGCGGATTTCCCATTCGAGTAATTGCCGTCTTTCCATCAGCGATAGATTGGGATTTTCGAGTGAAAACATAAATATTTCGCTGAGCGGCGTACTCATTGGCGCTACGCCCCCCGTCACACCTTCAGGAAAACTGTCCCACACGGCGGCGATGCGCTCGCTCACCTGTTGGCGCGCCCAATAGATATCTGTGCCTTCGTCAAAATCGAGGGTGATATCGCTTATGGCGTATTTAGTGGTTGAGCGCAGAATCGATTGATGGGGAATGCCTAGCAGTTCGGTTTCAATCGGCACGGTAATTTGCGCTTCGATTTCCTCCGGCGTCATGCCGGGCGCCTTGAGGATGATCTTCACTTGGGTGGGCGAAATATCGGGAAAGGCATCCAAGGGAATGGAAAACCAGGCTCGTGCTCCCGCTAACATGATGATCAGCGCCACAATCAGCACAAATAAGCGCTGCGTAAGCGAAAAGCGGATGACTGAGGTCAACATCTTATTCGCCTCCTAGGCCAAGCATTATGCCTTTGACTGCGGCAACCGACTGGGATAACACTTGGATTTGGCTCAGATCTTGATCGCTTTCAACGATATATTGCTCTGGGGTTGAACCGAGAATATCGATCGTAATCGAGGTGAGCGTGTCTGCGGTTTTAGTGAAGACTTGGCTGTCTTGCTCCCAACTGAATACGCTATTTTTAGGCAATAAATACACCGCCTTTTGATACTCGGGTATCACAGTGATCTGTTGTCCTAACAGTAAGTTACACTCCTGCGGCACGGGTGATGACCAAGCGGTCACGAAGGCACCTTCGGCGATGGCCGACATGGACTCAATGGCGATATGGCATTGATTGATGTTTACCGCCGAGAGCGAATGTGACTGGCTCATAGGCACGCTGACTTTGACGCGAATACTGTCGCTAGGCACCAGTGAGAATAGCTGTGAACCCGCCATATAAGGTCCATTCACTTGGTTGAGTTTAACGATTCCCGCCACTGGTGTGCCCACCACTAGGGAGTCTGTGGTGGCATCTGTGCTTTTGACTATCTCCATAAAATGCTGCATGTGCTCGTATTCGAGGTGAGTGCTGAAGTAGTCTTGGCTGATCTCGCGCCACTTTTCGGCGCTGATACTGCCATTGTTTAATAAGGGTTTATTACGCTCATAACGGCTTTTGGCCAGTTGATATAAGCTGCCTGCGGCTTCAACTTGGGCGAGGTAGTGGAACACTTCTGGCCCTGTCAGTTTGACTATCGCTTGGCCCTTAGTAACGAGCTGGCCTTGGCCGACGAGGAAGCTGATCTGCTGGATATTCTCCGGCGTGCTGATCCAGTAATCATTACCGGGGAGGATTTCAACCTGCGCGGGCAATGGGCTGCCCTCATAGCTGGCGACTTTCTGTGGTTGCACATAACTCAGGTCTAAATTACCGAGGGAACTAATTGTTAGGGATTCAGCCTGCGCTAACGTGGCTACACTGGCGGATAAACAGAAAAGGCATGCGCCGTACTTGGCCATCATAATGAAATTCCTAAGGCTTGCAGTTGTTGGGAGTGCAGTTGTTGCTGCGCGACTTGGTTCAGTGCCAAGCGGGATTCGGTATCGAGCGCATCCATATAGCGGCGCAGCCAGACTTCGTAGCTAACTTGATTTTGGTCTTTGACCTTGGCCAGCTCTTCAGTAATGGTGCGGCTAAGGTGTAAGGCTTGGGTTAGCAATGTCTGTTGGTCGAGTAAGTTTTGTTGCTGTTGCTCTAGCTTTTTAAGCTGAGTTTTTAGCTCGATATAAGTACGGTCGAGGTTGAGCGTGTGCTCGGTATTGGCTTGTTGCCATTGGGATAATTCGGTTTGCGATAGGGCAGAACCTAAAGTCAGTGGCACAGAAACGGCGATGCCAAGCTGTTGATCATCAACTTGGTTATCGGCGGTATTTTTAGCCGTGAGTGAGACTGTCCAAGGGTCTTTATCCCCCGCTTGCTGGCTCTGGATGATCAGTAGCTGTTGCTGCTTCTGCAGGCTCAATAATTGCCATAATGGATGCTGCGCGAGAATGTCATTGGGTTGGCTGCTGGCTGACAGTGGCCGCGCGGTTTCGGCTATGTCCTGCGGTATTTGCTCTTGTCCTGTCAGCTGTTGACAGAGGGCAAGCGCCTCAGCCTGTTGCTGATTAAGATCGACCCGTTCCAGTGCAATATCCACCAGTTCGCGTTCTAACAAGAGTATGTGGGCAATCGGCAATTCGCCCGCATCTGTGAGTTGCTTCTGCTGACTATGGAGTTTGTCGAGCAATTGGCTCTTACGATCTAATTGGGCCAGTTTCACTGCAGCAAGACGATGTTCCCACAGGCTTTGTCGCAATAATCCCGATAAATACAGACCTTGCAGCGCGACTTGTTGCGCCTGAATGCCTTGGGTGAGTTGTTTAATCTGCTTATCGCTGCTGTGCAAAGCAGGGGATTTTATTGGCAAATTGAGTGAGAGTTCCTGCTCGTAGCTGTTACCATCATCTAGGCTACCTAAGTGACTCAGGCTAATGCTCGGCAGGCCATTGAGCCAAGATGAGCTACTTAAGCTTATTTGCGATTGCGGTAACTGGCCGCCCGATTTAGATAGAGAATGTAATCTAGCTTGGCTGGTGGAGAGTGCTTGAGATAGCTCGGAATTCGCGGCGTGGCACAGGAAACTGCTGCTGACTAAGGTCGCCAACAGACATAACTTGATACAAGACGTACTGACAGACATAGGACGATTCTATGGTAATAAAGTGTGCTGTCAGTGTAGGGATTGGTGGGCGAAAGTCGTGGGGGACATGTATCATAAAACCGTCTATGGTACATATGTCCCATAAATTAATTGGTTGATTTTGCTTTTATTTAGGAGTTTTTCGATGAAGGATCTTGTCATTATTGGTCTGTTGGCCTTGATCATATGCTTTAAGCTTTTTGACATCTCATCCGACATTCAATTGGGCATTCCCCAATGGCATATTGCCCAGGAAGCCATGTTATTAGTGCTCACTGTGATTGGTGCAATGTACTTAAGTTATGACCTTATTCGTCGCTCCCGCGAAGTGAAAGCGTTGGCTAAAAGGTTGGAGCATGCGGATAAGAAAATCGACAATATGTCGACGCAAATGCGCTCTGCCAGACAAGAATACAGCCAAGCTGTATCGCAGCAATTCGAGACTTGGGGCTTTACTAAGAGTGAGCAGCAAGTGGCATTTTTATTACTTAAAGGCTTAAGTTTTAAAGAAATTGCCGAAGTTCGCCAGACTAAAGAAAAAACTGTCAGGCAACAGGCATCGACCATTTATGGCAAAGCGGCTGTGGATGGACGCCACACTTTCTGTGCTTGGTTTATGGAAGACTTTATTCAAGAACATAATCAAGATCTTGCTGCGAATGAAGCGGCATCAAGTTCTAAGGCGGCTTAATCAACGCTGGATTGGCTTAGTTTTTATAGCTATTTGTTATTAAAAATCGATATTTGCTGAGTTTTTAGTTCTAAACAATAATGAGCATCCCTAAGTTTGCAGGAAGATGCAATTGAAAAACTGGCTGATTATCGTGTTTTGCCTGATTGCCTTGGTCGCTTCGACGCAAACCACAGGACTCGTGCGTTCACTTATCGAATTCTCCGCCTTTGTAGGCGTCTTCTGCTGGGCTTGGCGAATGAAGCCGACGGCAGAGTAGACTGGCTTTCCGCAAAATCTTAGCTATTGAAAATAAAGAATATACACTAAAGACGTGATACCAATCGCTGCCCACAGCATGACTCCAAGCAACAAAGGTTTGGGGCCACTCGCCCGCATTTTCTGCACTGTAATTCCTGCACCAATCAAAAACAAACACAGGACTAATGCCCGTTTCGACATCATAAACAAGGTGTCATAAACAGCGTTAAACTGCGGTAACCAATGCGCCACAGCAATGGCTAAACAATAAAAACCGATAAAATACGGCAGGTTAAGTTTGCGCTTATCGCCACCAAACAGCATAGCGCTGACCAGTGCGATGGGGATAATCCACAGGGCGCGGGCGAGTTTTATGGTGGTGGCGGTTTTTAAGGCTTCATCGCCATAGGCTGAAGCCGCGCCGACAACCGATGAAGTATCGTGGATGGCGATGGCACTCCACACGCCAAAATCGTATTGGCTCATATTGAGCAAATGGCCGAGTGCGGGGAATAAAAACAGCGCGACTGAGTTCAGCACAAACACACAGGCTAAAGCCGTGGCGGTTTGATCGTTACGCGCATTGATGGCCGGAGCCACAGCGGCAATGGCGCTGCCACCACAAATAGCAGTACCAGAAGCAATCAAATGACCCGTGACATGATCAAATTTCAGTGCGCGGGTGAGCACAAACCCTAAGCTGAGGGTGAAAAAGATTGAGCCAACTATCAAGCCGAAGTTGTGGGTGCTCGCCTCTATCGCCGCGTTTAAATTAATTCCAAACCCTAAGCCAATGATCGAATAAGACAGGAGTTTTTTGGTGAGTGCGGCGATATTCCATTGCACTGGCACCCAGCCAAGGCTGGCTAAGGTAAAACCTAACACTAGCGCCATGGGCGACGAGATAAAAGGCGCGAGGCATAACAAGCCCGCACAGATGAAAACGATGCGATGAGTCTTATTATCTTGCTGTGATGTCGATGAAGAATTCATAACGCCTTAGGCTCGAGCGATTCAGTTTTATCGTTCCAACCACAGATCTTCACATTAAGCGACGGATACAAAATGGCGATCAATGGGGATTGATCATGGAGACAGATGCAAGGGGGCATTATAGCTGTGAGTATTAGCCTCAATAAAATCAATTAAACTTAACTAGTTAATCAGTTTTATTGACTCTTAGAGGTTTTGGCAAAGTAGGAGGGTAAATCGAAGAAGATGAACTGTGCTCAGTTCATCTTCTTAGCTGGATTATAAATGGCGAGGTTACAGAGCGTGAAATTATAAATTTACGATACTTTTCAAGTTGTAATCGCTGCCATCCTTTGCGGTAAACAACTTATCTTGGGTATCGTTGGCGCTGGACATACCCGCATGTAACAGGCTGAGCCAATGACGCGATGCGGCTGAACGTGACTCTGGTGTTCCGACGACCATGTTTAATGACGTTTCGATTTGGATATCTTCCAGATTGGCAACGTCTCTCGCACCTATCATGCCATTGCGGTCGAAACTGAGTTCAACGTGGCAACCTAGGTCCTGCAACACTATGGCGCAGGGCGCATCTTTAGTGCCATTAAAGGCCACGAACTGTTTTGGCTGACGTAAACCACTGTGGCTGCCGTCGGCAAAAAAGGCCAACAGGTGTTGGTAGTAAACTACATAGCTGCTCACATCTTGGTGTGAACCAGAGTTAAGTGGAAAGAGGCGGTCGAGGAATTGTTTCGCATTGGCGATCTTTTCGTGCTCGGCGACATTCACTTGGGCCACGGCTAGCACTTCTTCTGCGATGAGGCTGTTTAGATTCGGTTGGATCTGGTTGCTCTTGATAATTGACATATTCATCGCTCGTTCCTCTCACTCTTTCAATTTAAAAAATTCAGGGTTTTGATTTAACTTTTGGTTTATCAAAGTTTGTTTTCAACTTGGCTTGTCCGCTTTAAGTGCTTGCCCGCTTTAAGGGTTAGTGGTTAAGCATTTCTTGAATTGCTGACTCCGCTGGTTCGCTTGAGTCGTTTCTCGATTGCTTAATTTGTAGTCTAGTCTTTTTTTGACTACAATTTCACAATAAAAATTTTACACTGTGAATTTTACAAAATGCGCAATGACCAGAGCTTGATGAGAAAATCACACTTCCTAGGCACAAAAATACGTAACCTACGGAAACGTAATAACTTAACCATGGAAGATTTGTCGGCACGCTGCATTCGAGTCGACGCCGGAAGTGCGCCCTCTGTGTCATATTTGTCGATGATCGAGCGTGGAAAACGAGTGCCGAGTGCCGGAATGCTGGCAGTCATCGCTGCGGTTTTTCAAAAAGACGCCGAATGGTTCTTAGACGATGTGCCTGAAGAAAGCGCTATTACGCCAGAGAAGGGCCGCCGTGGTGGCATAAGCGGTATGGCGCTCGAACCCAGCTTTTTGTTTTCCAATGATATTTTGCAAATCGCGATACCAGAAATGCTGTCGCAGACGGGGATCTCTGGTCGGCAGTTTGCCCATTTATTGATCCGCGCCCATCAAGAACACCATCAAAATCATTTCCCCGATCTTGAACGTGCCGCTGAAGAAGTCGGCCTCAAGCGTATGCCCTTATCTCTGGACGATATGATGGATATTGCCAAGGGCATGGGATTAAAAATCAAATGGATAGATAGCACGCCGCAGGAAGTGATCGACGATATGGGCGTGAGTTCACGCCAGTTAGTCACCTCATTTTTTGAGCCGCCGAGCACGATTTATGTGAATAAAATTCTCAAAAATCGTCCTAATAGACTCAAATATGACTTAGCCGTGCACATAGGTCATTGTGTGCTGCACAACAAAGACGGCCTCAAGAGTGTGATGACCTCAGGCCGTAAAGAGGAAGTGGACGAAGAAGCGGGTATGCAGTCCAATACTTTGAACGCGCAGGATATTTTGCATGCGTGGCGTGACTTTGAATCGAGCTTTTTTGCCGGTGCGCTGTTGTGCCCTAAAGTGCCTTATCGTCAATTACTCGACCGCCACGGCTACGAGATTGAAGTACACAAGCAACTGCAAGTATCAGCCTCGGTCGCCATGCGGCGTATGACTGTCGTCTCTCCTTATCCCCATTGGCATTATTTCGACGCTTACGCACCGGGCAAGCTCAAGGCGGTTTATCGCGGTAACGGGATCCCATTGCCTTGGGGCAATATGCGGTTAGTGGAAGATCCCTGCCAGCATTGGGCAGTCTTTAGGATGATCAGCGAGCCAACGGTCGGCACTTCGGCACAGATTTCGATTTTAAACGTCGGCAACGAACCACGCATTTACTGCTGTGAGTCAATTAAGGTCGAAGATTCGGCTGGCAACCCGCATGTGCTCTGCGCCGGCATAGATTTAAATCCGGCGATTGAAGCCCAAGGCAAAGATGCTCTCTCAATCGCCCACGATTTGAAAGATGCCTGTGTCGCCAGCGGTGGTTCAGTCACTATTCCAAAGCACATTAAAAGTGATCTGGTGAGCGTCGCAAAAATCCTCAATATCAACTGGATAGAACGCGGGATCAAAAACGACGCCCGCCTTATTTGCTCCCGCGGCGCCGTGTGTCCACGTCAACCAAGTTGCTATCAAGCGGGTAAGTCACAGTGTGATGGGGCAACGTAAATCACTATTTGATTTACGTTGAGTTTTGCGGCCTTACGGCCGAGAAAGTCGTGGGGCTTCACCCCACACCCGACCAAGGAGGACTGCTCGTCCTATCCTCCTTGGATGCTCCATGACGCCCCCAACGGAGTTGAAAGCTCCTTGTGCTCATTGGCAAATTTGCTATCGCTTCCGAAGGATGCGTCCATGCACCTGCGAAAGCTAGCTCGCCATCCATGGCGAGACTCACGCGAATTTACCATTCGCCCTGCGGCAACTCCGAGGGGAATAGTGTTCTGCGGCATCAGGTATCAAATTTAGCCAGAAGAGATTTGCCTGTAATGTCTTTTAGTTAACTTTTTTTATACGTTCAGACCCAAGAGCATTAATAACAAATCACACTTAAAATAAAACGCACTGTTAAGTAATTTTAATATCAAGTGATTACCGTCAAGACTGCATTAATAACAACTTTCTTGTTAAAACAAACTCCTATAGCATAGAACAAATTAAAAAATTGGATGCAGCAGTATAACTGCTAAGTCCTTATATGTGCCTTGCAGTAATGTAATGCATGAGTAATAAAACGTTACTTACTACAAGATAGGATTACGTATGGCTAAGCAAATATCCCCAGCAGGAATAATGGCGCTGAAAGAGGCTCTTTGCTCTGTGTACTGGTATAAATCTGAATTAAGAGGTTTTCTCCAACTTTGCCTATCTAATCCTTCCATTCTTAATAAATTCAATTGGGAGAATTACAAGCGACAAATCGCCTCTGACATTATTGATTATCTCGTTGTAAATCAATCATCACATCTTGGTGACTTAACTAAAATTTGCTATGAGATTTGTAAAATTAATGATTTTTCGCATCTTAAATCTCTAGATGATGGTCCTCAAAAAGTAGAAAAAGCACGAAGTTCAGTAAATCAATTAAAACAACTTGTAGAGCCCCATCAAGAAATAAAAAAAGAACACGATGAGATTAAACGCCGTCAAGAGCAAGCGGCTATAAAGCTTAAAGCGAACGTTGCTGTTCGCCAAAAGCTTGAACAAATAAAAAATAGATATATGTCTTTGGTTGGGACTGATAACGCGCAAGTCCGTGGGTTCGAATTAGAGAAAATAATGTATGAATTGTTTGAGCTTTTTGATTTAGATCCGAAAGCATCATTTAAAAATCTTGGGGAGCAGTTAGATGGCGCATTTTCTCTTGATGGAACTGAATATCTCTTCGAGGCAAAGTGGCAAAAAAGCCTCGTAAATAAGGCAGATTTAGCAGTATTTTCTGACAAAGTTAAAACTAAACTTGAAAACACGTTGGGCATCTTCTTATCCATCAATGGTTTCTCTCAAGATGGCGTTGCTGCACATCAGGCTGGTGGTTCCTCTATTTTATTAATGGATGGGGGAGATTTAATGGCTGTATTTGAGGAGCGTATAGATTTCACTAGCTTGTTACTTCGTAAAAAGCGTTATGCTGCACAAACAGGGAACATTTATTTCAGTTATTACCAAATGATTAGGGGCTGTTGATCTTTCGAGAGTGATTTTTAGACAGCATGGCAAGACGTTATAATTTGCTTCGCCAAAAGTAACCATAACCTCAAGCCATGCCAAGACTTATGCTAA